>JAAYJP010000008.1 GCA_012522875.1 Clostridiales bacterium
AGCTTTATCCTGGTCCTGGTGGTGTATCTGATTTTCCATGTGTTCCTGAATCATACCGCCCTGGGCCGCCAGATTTACTGTGTGGGTGGAAACCCCGAGGCCGCAAGGCTTTCCGGCATCCGCTCAAAAGATGTACTGACGGTAGTTTACATGATTTCGGGCTTGATGGCTGGCATTGCCGGCGTGGTGCTGGCAGGCCGGCTCAACACTGCCAACACCGCCTCTGCCGCCACCTATGATACCGACGCCATCGCGGCCTGTATCATCGGCGGGGCCTCCTTCCGCGGCGGCAAGGGTACCATTTGGGGCACATTGCTTGGTGCGCTGCTCATTTCCACCATCAGAAACGGCCTTAACCTCTTCAGCGCCGGCAACGATATCCAGTATATCGTCATCGGCTCCGTCATCATTCTGGCAGTCACCATCGATGTCACCCGCAACAAGCTGGAGGCCAGGGCACGGAAGCTGGCCACGGTCTAAACGATATTCGACAGGAGAAAGACATGTTTAACAAGGAAAAGGTTCACCTGGGCATCGCCCCCATCGGCTGGTGCAATGACGACATGCCGGAGCTTGGGGCTGAAAACACCTTCCGGCAGACAGTGAGCGAGATGGCGCTGGCAGGCTTTACCGGCACGGAAATCGGCAACAAATACCCCAAGGATGTCAAGGAACTGAAGTGGGAGCTGGACCTTCGGGGGATGTGTATCGCCTCCCGCTGGTTTTCAAGTTTTCTGCTGACCAAACCCTTTGAAGAAGTAGCGGCCGATTTTGAGCAGAATCTTGAATTCCTGGCGGCACTTGGCGCAAGGCGCATCAATGTCAGTGAACAAAGCCACTCCATCCAGGGTCAAATGGAAACGCCGGTGCTCGGCGGCGCCAAGTATGTCATGAACGATGCTGAATGGGCCCAATTCTGCCAGGGTCTTGACAAACTGGGAGAGATTGCGGGCAAACGCGGCTTCAAGCTCTGCTTCCATCATCATATGGGAACGGTGGTGCAGACGGCAGAGGAAACCAGCCGGATGCTGGGGAACACCAGCAAGGGCAAGGTATTCCTGTGTTATGATACGGGGCACTTTACCTTCGCTGGGGAGGACCCGCTGGCGATGCTGCGTAAATACGCTGACCGTGTAGGGCATGTGCACCTGAAGGACATGCGCCGGGATGTGGTGGACAGAGTGAAACCTGAAGGCATGAGCTTCCTGAAGGCCGTACGCGCCGGTGCTTTCACCGTTCCGGGCGACGGAAATGTTGCATTTGATCCCGTTTTTGATCTGCTTGGCAGATCCGGCTATGAGGGCTGGCTATTGGTTGAAGCGGAGCAGGATCCGGCCAAGGCCAACCCGCTGGAGTACGCCATTAAGGCCAGGAATTACATCCGCGGCCATACTGGGCTTTAGGTAAGGAGGAAGGCATGGCATATCTGCAGCCTGAGATCAGGGCTGGCTATAACGCGTACCTTGACATGAAAGACAACCCCGAGGTGGGGATGGATGTGGGCTTATTGGTGCTCAAACCCGGCCAGAGCTGGGAAAGCGGCAGGCCAGACATTGAAATTGCCTGCCTTCTGCTGGAAGGCGAGGCCATCTTCCATTGGGACGGCCTGTCTGCCAATGCCATCAGGCGTAGTCCTTTTCAGGACGAGGCCTATTGCCTGCACACGGGCCCCGGTATTCCGTTTTCCATCCAAGCAGCCACACATACCGAGATTTATGTTCAGGCCGTCATGAATCCCACACCTTTTGCCAGCAAACTGTATACCCCGAAAGATATGATGGTGCAGCATGCCGGGGATAAGAATGAGTTGCTGGGCACCATGCGCCGGGAGATCAAAACCTTTTTCGACTATGAATCCGCCCCCTGGAGCCAGATGGTGTTGGGCGAGGTGCTGAACTTTCCCGGCAAATGGTCCAGCTATCCCCCGCACCACCATCCCCAGCCGGAGGTGTATTTCCACCGCTTTGACCGGCCCATGGGCTTTGGCGCGAGCTTCGGCAACGGGGAAGTGTACCATTCCCGGCAGAACGGGCTGACCGTTATTCTGGATGGTTTCCATTCCCAGGCAGCAGCCCCCGGCTACGCCATGTGCTATATGTGGGGAATCCGCCATCTGCCTGGTAATCCCTGGCAGAAAACGCGCATCGATGACCCGGGGCATGAGTGGCTGTGGCAGCCTGACGCCAATGATCATATTTTCAAATTGGAGGGGGATACATGAAAACCATACGCCTTACCATGGCGCAGGCACTGATCCGTTTTCTGGAGAACCAATACCTGGCCTGGGACGATCAGGAGCAACCTTTTGTGGCTGGGATTTTTGTGGTCCCGGGTCATGGCAATGTGGTGGGATTGGGCCAAGCCATCGCCCAGGAAGCCAGACGCATGAGAATCTATCAGGGCAAAAACGAACAGGGCATGGCGCATGCCGCCATGGCCTTTGCCAAACAGAAAAAACGCAAGCAGATCATGGCCGCCACCTCGTCCGTGGGACCCGGAGCAGCCAACATGATTACCGCATGTGCTACTGCAACGGCCAACAACATCCCATTGCTGGTGCTGCCGGGCGACACCTTTGCTTCCCGCCAGCCTGATCCGGTGCTGCAGCAAATCGAAATGGCACA
>JAAYJP010000117.1 GCA_012522875.1 Clostridiales bacterium
CGGCCATCTCCTTCTGCCCCGGCCTGAAGTCCGGATAAGGGAAGGGGAGGGCTGTGATGGAGGCATCCCGGGCTTCACGCAGGGCCCAAAGGCGGGCCTGCCAGCGGACATACGGGATAAGCAGTTCGAAAAACCGGGCCCGCAGCTCATCCCGGGCCATCTCCTCATAAAAAGCAGCTCTCTCCTCTCCTGCCGCCGTCACATAGGACACGCGCAGGGCAACCGACGGGAGGCCCTCCTTTTCACAGAGCATAAAGCCATAGACGGCTGCCTGGGCCAGATGTTCTTGGAAGGCTTCCTCCGGCGGGGTGTCTCCCGTGAGTTTGATTTCCTCTATCAGGGGCGGATTGGCGGTGTCATCATAGAGGTCCATGCGGCCCTGAACCTCGACCGCCGTTCCACAGCACTCCCCGGCCCAGCGAAGGACAGCCTCGGCTTTGGCCTTGCTTTCCGCCTGGCGGGCCTGGTGCCCAAGCCTGCCCTCAGCCATCAAGCGGCCGGATACAGGCATGATATCGGGCGGGAAAAGCGAAAAGCCCACCAGGGCCCGGGCAGAGACGCGCAGGGGCTTGTTCATTCCCCCGGATACCATACTTTTTCCAGCGCCAGGCCGCAGGCGGGCGCCGTGGGGCCAAGGGCCAGCCGGTCCCCCGTGCCTATCCCCCTTTTGAAGGCGTCCTCGTTCAGCCTGCCCAGGCCAATGGCAATCAGGGTACCGGCGATGATGCGCACCATGTTATATAAAAAGGCATCCCCCTCGATGATAAGGCATAGCTCCTTCCCTTCCCGGGAGATCCGGGCCCGGCTGATCGTGCGGACCGTGGTCCTGGCGCTGTGTCCGGCAGCGGCGAAGGCCGCAAAATCATGCCGCCCCATCAGCTCGTCAAGCGCCCGGGCCATGCGCCCCCCATCCAGCGGCAGGGGCACAAAGGCGCAGAAATCGCGCATAATCGCTGAGGGCTGGGGGCGGTTCAGGATGCGGTAGGAGTAACGCTTTCCCAGGGCGGAGAAACGGGCATGCAGCGTGTCCGGCACCTCTTTGGCCGCCACCGCGCTGATATCCCGGGGCAGGAGGGCGTTGAGGACAAACGGCCATTTGGCGGGCGGGATGCGGCTGTCGGTGTCAAAGTGCGCCCGCTGGCCATAAGCGTGCACCCCGGCGTCCGTGCGGCTGGCGCCAGTGAGGGAAACAGGGCGCCTGAGCGTCTTTTCCAGCGCCTTCTCCACTTCTTCCTGGATGCTGGGGCCGTTCTGTTGCCTCTGCCACCCGGCATAGCGGGTGCCCTCATATTCCAGGGTCAAAAGGATCCTGCGGGAATGGTTCATAGCCAGCGGGGCAGGAGCAGCAGGACATAAAGCGCCGCCATCGCAAGGTATGCGATATAGTCCCCCCTGCCGATTTTCAGCACATGAAGCCGGGTGCGCCCCTCGCCGCCATGGTAGCAGCGGGCCTCCATGGCCATGGCCAGATCCCCCGCGCGCCTGAACGCGCTGACGAACAGCGGCACCAGCAAAGGCACCATCGCCCGGGCCCTCGCCATGAGGTTGCCGGAGGTGAAGTCCGCTCCCCGGGCGGTCTGCGCCTTCATGATCTTGTCCGCCTCCTCAACCAGGGTCGGGATGAACCTGAGGGCAATGGTCATCATCATGGCCATCTCATGGGCGGGGAATTTGATGACTTTCAGCGGGGAAGCCAGGGTTTCCAGCCCATCAGTCAAAGTCACCGGCGATGTGGTGAGCGTCAGGACGCTGCTGCCCATCACCAGGAAGACAAGCCTCAGGGTGAAATGCAGGGCGTTCAAAAGCCCCTCCTGCCAGATAATCACTGGGCCGATTCGCAAAAGCGCTGTTTCACCGGTGCCAAAGAAAAGGTTCAGGATAAAGGTGAACACCAGCAGGATGCGCATGGGCCGGATGCTGCGGATGATCATCCTGGCGGGCAGGCGGCTCAGGTACACCGAGAGGCTTAGGAAACCCAGGATAAAAACGTAGAGATAAAGCTGGCTGGCCAGGAACACAGCGATGATGAACAGCATCGTCAGGAGAATTTTGGTGCGCGGGTCCAGGCGGTGGACGGGGCTGTCCACCGGGTAATACTGGCCCAGGGTGATGTCACGCAGCATCGCCGCCACCTCCCTTCAGGAAGGCCGCCAGGGAATCCGCCAGGCTCTCCAATAGGTAGCAGTCAGGGATTTCAGGCCCGCCAAGCTCCCGAAGCCGCCTGGCCAGCTGGCAGCCCTGGGGCACATCCAGGCCCATTCCGGTGAGTTCCTCAAAGCGCCCAAACACCACCTCAGGCAGCCCCTCCATCACCAGCCTTCCCTTTTCCAGCACCGCGATGCGAGTGGCAAGGCGGGCCACATCATCCATGGCATGGGAAATCATCACCACGGTGGTTCCCTCCATGTGCAGCCGCTGGATGTCCTTCAGCAGCAGGTCCCGCGCCCGGGGGTCAAGCCCGGCGGTGGGCTCGTCGAGTACCAGCACCCGGGGCCGCATGGCCAGCACTCCCGCCAGGGCAATCCGGCGCATCTGCCCGCCGGACACCTCAAAGGGGGAGCGTTCCTTGATTTCCTCAAAGGGGAGCCCCACCATGTCCATGGCGCTCCGGACACGCCCGTCAATCTCTTCGTTTGAAAGCCCCATGTTCCTGGGACCAAAGGCGATGTCCTTGTATACTGTCTCCTCAAAGAGCTGATGCTCCGGATACTGGAACACTAACCCCACCTGAAACCGGAGCTTTCGGGTGTCCTCCCCGGGGGCGTTGATGTCCCGCCCGTCAAGGAGGACCCGGCCTGAGGTGGGCTTCATGAGGCCGTTTAGATGCTGCGCCAGGGTGGACTTGCCGGAACCCGTGTGCCCGATAAGGGCCAGGAGCTCGCCGTCATCAATAACAAGGTCAATGTCCTCAATCGCCGTGGTGGCGACAGGGCCGCCCTGCTGGTAGATATGGGTCAGTTTTTCCAGCACGATGGGCATAGCCGCTTCACCTCCCTGGCCATTTCTTCAACCGTCAGCACATCCCGGGCCGCCTTTATCCCCCGGGCAATCAGCAGGTGGGCCAGTTTTGTCATGGGCGGCACATCCAGGCGCAGGGCCCTGACTTCCTCCACCCGGGA
Organism: Clostridiales bacterium; assembly: GCA_012522875.1. Classification (GTDB taxonomy): domain Bacteria; phylum Bacillota; class Clostridia; order Christensenellales; family Aristaeellaceae; genus UBA6115. The sequence goes on from JAAYJP010000117.1 coordinate 3,120, forward strand.
AAAAATCTCCCGGGGCGTGCCGTCCATGGCCATGGCGCCGTGATCCATCACCATCACCCGCTGGGCACGGGCTGCCTCCTCCATGAAGTGGGTGATCCACACCACGGTGATGCCCTGCTCCCGGTTGAGGCGGGCCACGGTGTCAAACACCTCTTTTCGGCCCTGGGGGTCAAGCATCGCCGTGGCTTCGTCCAGGATCAGCGCCTGGGGCTGCATCGCCAATATTCCCGCGATGGCCACCCGCTGCTTCTGGCCTCCTGAGAGAAGGTGGGGCGGCCGGTCAGCATATTCAGCCATGCCGGTAAGCCTCAGGGCTTCGTCAATCCGGGGAGGCATCTCCTCTGTGGGCACGCCGATGTTCTCAAGGCCAAAGGCGACATCGTCATAAACCCGGGTGGCCACCAGCTGGTTGTCGGGGTTCTGGAACACCATGCCCGCTGCCTGTCGGATGTCCCAGGTGTGCTTTTCTTCCCGGGTGTCCATGCCGCTGACGGTGATGCGGCCCTCCGAGGGCAGGAAAAGTCCGTTCAGGAGCTTGGCCAGGGTGGATTTCCCCGAGCCGTTGTGCCCCAGGATGGCCGTGAACTGACCCCGGGGGATGACCAAGCTGATGTCCTTCACCGCCGGCTCCGCCTGGGGCTCATAGCGGTAGGTGACCTGGTCACATACCAGGTGGGCAATGTCCGTCATTCCATCTCCTCGCCGCGGTTAAAGGCGCCGCGCATATCAAAACGATCATAAAAGGCCTCCCGGAAAGCCGGGAAACGGTCCTTAAGGATAGCCTGGCGCGCGCCCTGCATCAGGCGCTCCAGGTAACGCAAATTATGAATGCTGCACAGCCTGGCCCCGGTAATCTCCCCTGCCTTGATGAGGTGGCGGATGTAAGCCCGGGAGTAATGCTGGCAGGCCTCACAATCACAGCCCTCCTCCAGGGGCCGCAGGTCCTCCTTGTAGCGGGCGTTGCGCACCACCAGGCGGCCCTCCCCGGTCAATACGGTGCCGTTACGGGCAATGCGGGTGGCCAGAACACAGTCAAACATGTCCACCCCGCGCAGAATGCCCTCAAGCAGGCAGTCGGGCGTACCGACCCCCATCAGGTAGCGGGGCTTGGCTGCCGGCATTTCCGGCATCAGGGCGTCCAGCATCCGGTACATCACGCCTTTGGGCTCCCCAACGGAAAGCCCCCCGATGCCGTAACCCGGGAAGTCCATCTCCCTAAGCGCACGGGCGCTCTGGGCGCGCAGGGTTTCGGAGAATCCCCCCTGCACGATGCCAAACAGTGCCTGTCCGTTCCTTTGGTGGGCAGCCTTGCAGCGCATCGCCCAGCGGTGGGTGCGCTCCATGGCGTCCCTGGCGGTGGTTTCATCGCAGGGCCAGGCCGAGCAAACATCAAAGGCCATGATGATGTCCGCACCCAGCATTTCCTGGATCCGGACGGACTCCTCCGGACCCATGTCCATCTGCGAGCCATCCAGATGGTTGCGGAAACGAACACCCTCTTCGGTGATTTTCCGCAGGCCTGCCAGGGAGAACACCTGAAAGCCGCCCGAATCCGTAAGGATGGGCCTGTCCCAGGCCATAAAGCCATGGAGGCCCCCGGCCTTCCGGATCAGGTCGGCACCGGGCCTTAAATGCAGATGATACGTGTTGGCCAGCACGATTTGGGCGCCGATCTCCTTCATTTCCCGGGAGGTCATTGCCTTGACAACCGCCTGGGTGCCCACGGGCATATACACCGGGGTTTCCACCGCCCCATGGGGGGTGTGGAGAACACCCGCCCGGGCCCCGGAGGCCGCGCACTGATGGGTCAGCTCGAACCGGAACGCCGGCACGCTCGCTTCCCTCATGGGGCGATGTCCGGCCACACGCGGCCAAGTCCGTCCAGCTCCCGCTGGTAGTCGCTGAAATACCCGCTTACCGGGAAACCCTTGGGCGCGCCGTCGGGTGGGCAGATAAACACCATGGCCCGCCCGGTGACCGGGTGGAGGAAGGACAAGCGCATACCCCAGAGGGCGATGAGCTCTCCTCTTACCAGCGAGCCGTAGCGGGCATCCCCCAGAAGGGGGTGGCCAAAGGCCGCCATCTGCGCCCTTATCTGGTGGGCACGCCCAGTCTCCAGCTTTACCGCTACCAGGCTTTTTTCCGCTGTATGGTGAATGGTCTGCCCATGAAGGACGGCTTCCTTTCCCTGGCGGTACAGATAGGGCGGCAGGACAGCGACGGTATTGGTGTCCGGGTCCTTTTTCAGATAGTCCCTGAGGGTAAAGCGGTCCGGCACCTGTCCCTGGCACACCAGCACGTACTCCCGGTGGATCTCTCCCCGGCGCAGTTGCTCCGACAGCCTGGCCGCCGCCTTGGAGGTGCGGGCAAAGACCAAAAGCCCCCCCACAGGGCGGTCCATACGGTGCACCATCCCCAGGTAGACATCGCCGGGCTTTTCATACTTCTCCTTGATGTAGGCCTTCAGCAGGCTCAAAAGGTCCCCGTCCCCCGTCTTGTCCGGCTGGGTCAGGAGCATGGGGCGCTTTATGGCCACCAGCAGATGGTTATCCTCAAAGAGAATGGGCGGATGGGCGGATTGTTCCAAATTCTTCTCCTTTATGGCTGCCAACGGCCGCTGGCCCCAGCCGGGAGAAAGCCACCCGCGCTCACAGGGAGGCACAGCTCCTGGGCATCGATGGTCCCTCCAAAGCGGGAAAGAACGGTCAGGCGCAGGATGTTGCTCAAAACCAGGGGCTGAAAGCCCGTTGTATAGCCGTTGATAAGGAAAAACACGGGGGTGTCGCTTAAAAGCCGGGCGCACAGCGCCACCAGCGGGAACAGGGCTTCCTCCAGCTTCCAGACCTCGCCCCCGGGCCCGCGGCCATAGCTGGGCGGGTCCATGAGGATGCCATCATAGCGATTTCCCCGCCGCAGCTCGCGCTGGACAAAGGACTGGGCATCTTCAGTGATGAAACGGCTTTGGTCCTCCCTGGCACCCGTCAGCTCCCGGTTCTCCCGGGCCCAGCGCACCATGCCTTTGGCAGCATCCACATGGGTCACATGGGCGCCGGCCATCATCAAAGCCAGCGTCGCGCCGCCGGTATAGGCGAAGAGGTTAAGGATCCTGGCACCCGGGCGGGCCTTCAAGCGCTCCCGCATCCAGTCCCAGTTGGCGGCCTGCTCCGGGAAGAGCCCCGTGTGCTTAAAGCCTGTGGGCCGCACATAAAACCTCAGGTCGCGGTAGCCTACTTCCCAGCGCTCCGGCAACGCCCTTGAAAACTGCCAGCTGCCGCCACCTTCCCCTGAACGGGTATAGGCACCATCCGCCTCACGCCAGCCCTCCGGCCGGCTCCTGGGCCAGATGACCTGGGGGTCAGGCCGCGCCAGGATCACCTGGCCCCAGCGCTCCAGCTTCATCCCGTCCCCGGTGTCCAGCACCTCATAATCCCGCCAGGCATCGCTTATGAACACGGCGCCTCCCGGCGGCTGCCCGCCTCATAAAGAGCGGTTTTTACCGCCCGCTCCCAGCCCGAAAGGAGCTGCTGACGTTTGTCAGGTGCCATATCAGGGATAAATTCCCTTTCCAGAAGCCAGCGGCCCGCAGCCTCCCGGGGATTCCGGAACATCCCTATGCCCAGGCCAGCCAGCAGCGCCGCCCCCAGGGCCGTGGTTTCCCGAACAGCTGGGCGCAGGACCCTGATATCCCCGATGTCCGCCTGGAACTGCATCAGGAAATCGTTGGCCGTGGCGCCCCCATCCACTTTCATGTCCCGGGGCCGGCGGCCCAGGGTGGCCGCCATCATCTGCAACAGGTCGTTGGACTGATAGGCGATGGCCTCCAGCGCGGCACGGGCCAGGTGGGCTTTATTGGCCCCCCGGGTCAGGCCGGTAAGGGTCCCCCGGGCGTACATCTCCCAATGGGGCGCGCCCAGGCCCGTAAAGGCGGGCACCAGGCAAACCCCCTGGGTGTCAGGCACCGATTCAGCCAAAGCCTGGCTTTCGGCCGCGTCCTTGATGATCCCAAGTTCGTCCCTGAGCCATTGGATGGCGGCCCCTGCGGTAAAGACGCTGCCTTCCAGGGCGAAGGCAGGCTGTCCCTTAATCCGCCAGGCTGTGGTAGCCAGCAGGCCGCCTTGCGGAACAGGCACATTTTCTCCCGCGTTCATCAGCATAAAGCAGCCGGTGCCGTAGGTATTCTTCACATCCCCCGGGGCGAAACAGGCCTGGCCAAAAAGCGCCGCCTGCTGGTCCCCCGCCATGGCGGCAACCGGAACAGGCGCGCCCAGAATGTCCGGGCGCAGAACGCCAAAGAGCCCCGCCGTGTCTTTCACCTGGGGCAGCATGCCCCGGGGGACGCCAAAGAGCCGGAGCAGGTCATCATCCCAGTCCTGCCGGCCCAGGTTGTACAGCATGGTTCGGCTTGCGTTGGTGGCGTCAGTCACATGGGGACGGCCTTCAAGCAAATTGTAGGCCAGGAAACTGTCCACAGTGCCAAAGCACAGCTCCCCCGCTTCAGCCCTGCCCTGCAGATCCATCTCATCCAGAATCCAGCGGATTTTGGAAGCGGAGAAGTAGGCGTCGGGCATAAGCCCCGACTTTGCCTGGATAAGATCCGCATGCCCAGCCCGCTTCAGCCCGTCGATGTAGCCCGCCGTGCGCCGGCATTGCCAGACAATGGCGTTATACACGGGCTTGCCGGACCCACGCTCCCAGACAAGGGTGGTTTCCCGTTGGTTGGCAATGCCGAGGGCAGCGATATCCCGGGCGTTTATCCCTGCTTCGCTGACGGCCCTGCTCAAGGCCTTTACCTGGCTGGCGATCAGGTCATCCGGGTCATGCTCCACCCATCCCGGGCGGGGGTATCGCTGGGCGAATTCAAAGGCCGCCGTTGCTTTCGGGCGGCCTTCCGGTGAAAAAACGATGGCCCGGGAAGACGTAGTCCCCTGATCCAGCGCGGCAAGATATTGCGCCATGCGCGGCCTCCTTGTGTGATTGCTTCTCCAAGGGAAAAGGGGGCGGGGCTGGCCCGCGCCCCTTTATTCGATGCGGATGCCGTAGAGATTATGGTTGTTCCGGCCGGAGGTGGCAATGACCAGCATATCGTTGTACACGGCCGGGGAGCCCTCAACCGGACCGCCCAGATCCAGGGTGCTGTAAACCTGGCCCGTCAGGGCGTCCATCATGTACAGCATGCCGTCATTGCCCGCCTGGATGATCACCGCCTGGCCGGCCTCGTCATACACCGCCACAGGGGAGGACACAGCGCCGGAACGGATGGGCATCTGCCAGGCCACAGCGCCTGTCGCCTTGTCAAGCGCCAGGATGGTGCCGCCGTCAGGCGTTTCGTTCACGGTGAAGTATACCAGGTGGCCTGCGCTGTTCTTCCCAACAACGGGGCTTGCCTTCACACCGCCACGCTCATCGTTGGTGGATTTGGCAGCCACTGCCTGCTGCCACACTTCCTCGCCCGTCAGGGCGTCCACACGCCTGATGACGGCGTTGCCATCCCGGCGCAGGCGGGTGAAGACGGTGGTGCCGGTATAAAGGGCCAGCCTGTCTCCCTCAAGCTCCAGGGAAATGGTTGCATCGGTGTTATCCCCGGTGTCAAAGGCCCAGAGGGTTTTCATGCTGGTGGTATCGATACAGCGCAGGATACCCTGCTTGTCCGCCACATAGGCATAGGGCCCGTACATGGCCACGGAAGACTCGATGGACACGGTGTTGTCGTTCTGCCGGCCAGCCTTGCTCCTGAGGTAAATGGTCTCAGGGTCCACCGTGATGGTCTTCTTGTCCAGGAAGTCAAAGACGGTATTGAGTTTGACCGTGTAAAACAGGCCGTTTTCCCCCGCCACCACCATGCTGTCAGAACGGTGGTCAAAAAGCGCTGTGCCGTCAAAGGCGCCGTTGGTGGAATACTGGCGCTGGTCGTCCGACTGCCGGCCGTTGATGAAATAAAGCCGGGTCTGGTCAATGAGGTTATAGAGGTAGTAGCCAATGGCGCCGGTCTCGCCGGGCAGTTTTGAGATGCCCTGGCCAAAGGCAATGATGGGGCGGCCCTGGGTGTCCACCGCCACACTGCCCTTGAGCGGAAAGCCCACGTCGATAGGCTCCCGGGTCGCGACCCCGTCATTCAGGTCAAAGAAGTAGACCTTTCCGTCCTGGCCCGCGGCAATAACCTCCTTGAGGGCCTTGACGGCCTTCTTGTCCTCGCTCAGGTTCATCATGTCCCGGACTTCCACCGCCCACTTGACGATGGCCGGCTGGCCGCTCCAGCCCAGGCCGTAAAGAGTGCCGGAGTCAGAGGTACGCAAGCTTCCCAGCTCGGTTTGCCACTGGACAGTCATCTGCTTAAGGCCCAGGGGGGCTGTTCCGAAGGCCGCGTTCTGGCGCATCGCGTCACCCCGGAAGGTAAATACGCCGCCGTCATAGACGGTATATGCGTCTCCGCCCGGCACATTGAGGGGCTCCGCCCGGGTGTAGTCAGACAGCTTCCTGCCTCCCTGGTAAGCATCATCCACCATGCCAAGGGCGGAAGGCGCGGCGCTGTCCGCCGCCTGCGCCGTGAGAAGGGGCTGGGGTGTCGCGGCGGGAATCACCTCCGCTGCAGGCGCCTGGGTGGGCCGTTCTTCGGCGATGGGCGCCTCTGTCGTGGCTTCCGCGATGGCCGCCAGGTCATTCTCCTGGGGCTCCGGTGTATTTTGGGCCGTATCCTCCGGATACAGCGCTGTGAAATCCTCGGAGACCAGCATATCCTCGGGAATCTCTTCCTCCGGGAATTCAATTTCGGGCGCTTCTTCCGCCTGGGGCTTAGGCGTAAATACGGGCAGAAGCTGCTGCACCGGCACCGGGGTGGGGGCAGGGGTCTCCTGAATCACCGCCAGCGGGGCGGGGCTGGGCTCCATGAGGGCCTCAAGCGTGGGTTCCGGGGTCGGCTCGGGGGTCGGCTCAGGGGTAGGTTCGGGCGTGGGCACCGGGCTTGGCTGCACCACCGTGAGGAACAGCGACTTATCCGTGTGGTACCAGGTATCATCATACATGATGCCGGCTGTCAGGGTGCTTGAAACAGGCTCGCCCATCACGGAAGAGAAGGTCCAGACCTTGTTGTCCGGCTGGTCCACAGGCAGCGCTGAGCCGGTGAGGGGAACGCCGGCGCCGTTTAAAACCCTGACCCCTTCCAGGGGGCCGTCCGCGGTAAAGGTGAACACGGTTTTGACCCCAGCGTACACCTCATCCTCCGCAGTTTCAAATTTGATAAGGGTGGGGGGCGCCTTTTTCCCCAGGCCCACGAGGTTCAACCCGCCGTTCACCACCGTGTCGGCGGTTTTGCGCGCCTGGCCCAGGATGCCCCCGGCATCCTGGGGAATGAGGAAGTAGGAGGCGGCAAAAACTGCTATTACCAACACCAACAGCGCTGACAAGACCTTAGGCCAGCGGCGGCGGGGCTCGAACTCGTCATAGTCGTTGGCGGCATAGGCATCCTGGCGGTAGGGCGCAGGATCCCGGCGGGGGGGCGCGTAGTCCGCCTCCTGGTACACCCGCGGTGCGGGGCGCATGCCCGGGGCCGGAGAAGCCTTCCGGGGGGGGGCCGCGTCATAGCCCACCAGGGGCATGGGGGCTTCCTCCTCGGGCGGAAAGCCGGCGCGACGCGGCGCTGTGTTCACCCCCTCGGGGTGATGCCGATCGGCGCGGCGGCGGCGCGGTTTCTGCTGGTTTTCATAGGGGTTGGACACAATGTCCTCCTTTCGGATTCCGGGGCAAATGGAACTTGCCCTCAGAAAGCGATCCTGTCCTGCAGGTATCGGGCCAGCTCACTGATGGGCACCCGTTCCTGGGCCATGCTGTCCCGTTCCCGGACGGTGACGGTGCCGTTCTCCAGGGTATCAAAGTCCACCGTCACACAAAACGGCGTCCCCACCTCGTCCTGGCGGCGATAGCGTTTGCCGATGGAACCGGACTCGTCATAGTCCGCCATCATCCTGGGGGTGAGAAGCTTGTAGATCTCCCGGGCCTTGTCTCCCAGCTTGTTCTTTTGCAGCGGAAGCACTGCCACCTTATAGGGGGCCAGCGCCGGGTGAAGCCTCAGGACCACACGGCTGTCGTTGTCCCCCAGGCCTTCTTCCTCATAGGCATTGCAAAGGAAGGCCAGGGCTGCCCGGTCCGCACCCAGGGAAGGCTCCACCACATAGGGCAGGAAGCGCTCGTTGGTTACCGGGTCGATATACTCCATGCTCTCCCCGCTGTGCTCCTGGTGGCTTTTCAGGTCAAAGTCCGTCCTGTCGGCGATGCCCCACAGCTCCCCCCAGCCAAAGGGGAAGCGGAACTCAAAGTCGGTGGTGGCCACGGAATAGTGGGACAATTCCTCAGGCTTGTGGTCCCTGAGCCTCAGGTTCTCCGCTTTGATGCCAAGGGACAGAAGCCAGTCCCGGCAGAAGGCGCGCCAGTATTCAAACCACTGCATATCCTCCCCGGGTTTGCAGAAAAACTCCAGTTCCATCTGCTCAAACTCGCGGGTGCGGAAGGTGAAGTTCCCGGGCGTGATCTCATTCCGGAAGGACTTGCCGATCTGTGCTACGCCCAGGGGCAGTTTGCGCCGGGTGGCGCGGACGATGCTCTTGAAGTTGACAAAGATGCCCTGGGCGGTCTCAGGCCTCAGGTAAATTTCCGAAGCGCCCTCCTCGGTCACCCCCTGATGGGTTTTGAACATCATGTTGAATTTACGGATGGGGGTGAAGTCCGTTTTCCCGCAGGAAGGGCAGGCGATTGCCTGCTCCCTGATGTAATTTTCCAGTTCCTCATGGCTCCAGCCATCCGCCTGAAGGGGCGTGCCTTTTTGGGCGGCGCCATCTTCGATCAACTGGTCCGCCCGAAAGCGGGCCTTGCAGGCGCGGCAGTCCATCAGCGGGTCATTGAAGCTGCCCACATGGCCCGATGCCACCCAGGTTTCCCGGTTCATGAGGATGGCGCTGTCCAGCCCCACATTGGTATCCGATTCCTGAACGAATTTCTGCCACCAGGCCTGCTTCACATTGTTCTTGAAGAGCACGCCCAGGGGACCGTAGTCCCAGGTGTTGGCCAGGCCGCCGTATATCTCACTGCCAGCAAAAATAAACCCGCGCACCTTGCACAAGGCTACCAGTTTGTCCATCGTCAGGGCCATGGGGGGACCTCCTCAATTAGTCTCCCCATCATACGACCCTGTGGCCCGGATTGTCAAGAAATATGGCTGTTTTACGGGGTTTTGCCTATGGAAACCCGTGCCAGGCCGCTGTCTTTCTGATCAGCCGGAATCCCGGAGCAGAAATCTCCCTTGCTGCCAAAGCCAGCCAATCGGGTATACTTTCCTGAATGCTATTGAGAAAGAGGTGGCACACTTTCATGAAAACGATGAACAAACTGTTTGCGCTGATGCTGGCCATCAGCCTCCTGGCGGCGCTTCCTGCCCTGGCTTCAGACATGGTCCCCCTTCAGGGACAGCTTGAGCGCGTGTCAATTCCCTTCCAGGCGGAATATCCCGAGCATCCCTTGATCCTGGGCGAAAGCCCCACCACCGGGCTGAACTGGGAGGGTGTGTACGCGCCTGTGATGGTGGTCATCGACAACGCCGAGGGCGCCCATCCCCACTGGGGCCTGAAGGATGCTGATATCCTCTACCAGGTTCCCAACGCGGGAAAAGGGGCGACCAAGCTGTTGGCCCTGTTTTCAGATACGGCTCCCCAGGCCGCCGGCGGCAGCCGCTCGGCCCGGACGCCCTTTGTGGATGTGGCAAGGGCCTGGGGCGCTGCCTTCGCCTATGCGGGTTACCCCGGCGAGGGCGCCGGCGCCAAGGCCAGCGTGCCCTCCAAGCTGCGGGACGGCAGCATGAGCTTCCGCCAACTCTCCTTTGACCTGTTGAGCAACAACGACTTTTCCACCCGTATCACCGGTTACCAGAGCCCCCACAACCTGTCTGTGAATATCGCCAGGATACGGGAACTGGCCCTTGAAAATGGCGCCGCCTTTATTCCCCGCCCTTTCCTGTTCACCGATGAAAGGCCCCTGGGCTATGCTCCGGCCACCTTGATTGATGTGCGCCACTTTGGGGAGGAGGCCTCCGCCGGCCGGGGCAACGCCGCCAGTTACGCCACCTACACCTATGTGCCGGAGATAAACGCCTACCACCGGGAGAATTCCTCAGGCCCCTTCATTGACCGGGATACGCCGGGCGAACCCATTCCCTATGCCAATGTCATCGTGCAGCGGGTGCAGTTCAGCTATTCCAACGGCTACATCCAGCTCAACAACCTGACCGGCACCGGCGCCGCCGACATCTTCACCGGGGGCAGTTATATTCCCGGCGGCTGGTATCGGGATTCCCTTGACAGCCGCACGGTGTATGTGGACGATAAGGGCCTGGAATTGCACCTTCAGCGGGGCAAGACCTTTATTATCCTGACCAATGATGCCAGCCTGGTGAGCTTCCGCTGATACCCATCGGGCTTCTATGGGGCCGCCGCTTTCGCGGCGGCCCTTTGCTTGCGGGAACCCGGATAAGGCCGGAAAAGGGGCGGCACCGGCTGATACTCCAAATTGATTGTTCTCAAGGCTGTGAAGGCTTATGATGAGGATGAAAAAAGAAAAGGAGGGCATGGCCATGAAACGCGCACTCCCGGCCTTTGCGGTTCTTCTTCTGCTTCTTACCGGCTGCGCGCCCCAAACAGGAGGACGCATCGCAGATGCCGTGTCCGCCGCCACACAGGCGCGCTACCGGGAAAACGAAATCAGGGATTACCAGGGCGCCCGGCTGGACCCGGCGGTGGGCCCCCGGGACAATTCCATCAAGGGCGTCCAGGCGGTGGACACCAATGGCTATGCGCTTGTGGTGGACGGGCTGGTGGAGGCTCCCGTTGCCCTTGGCTACGGCCAGGTGCTGGCCCTCCCCGCCCATGAGCGGCTGATTACCCTGCACTGCGTTGAGGGCTGGGATGCCACGGTCCTCTGGAAGGGCGTGCTGCTGGAGGAACTGATAGGCCTGGCGGGGATCAAGCCGGAGGCGGTAACGGTCATCTTCAGCTCGGTGGATGGGTACACCACATCCCTGCCCCTTAAAACGATCCGCGAGAAAAGCCTGATCCTGGCCTACGGCGCCAACGGGCTGGACCTGCCCCCGGCGCTGGGCTATCCCTTTATGGTGGTGGCCGAGGACAAACTGGGCTACAAATGGGGCAGATGGGTTGACCGCATCACCCTGTCGGATGATGCGGACTACAAGGGTTTCTGGGAAAACCTGGGCTATCCCAATGGCGCGGATGTGCCAGCGGGAACGGAAGGGACCTGATTCTGCCCCGGAATAGAACCAGACGCATCACAGCCATCGCTGCGATCCGGGCGCGCATCAGGATACCTGCCGAAAAAAATCTTCCCATCCGCACAGACGGGTGCTATAATCTTGCCAATCAACAGAAGCAGAATCCACAGCCGGCTTTCTGAACGCCCCAAAGCAAACTTCGACTCCTCCTCCGCAAGCCCGGCCCAGGGCTTCAGGCAGAAATCAGGTGCACGCAATGGTGGTGGACGGTGTCATCCTGGCCGCCGGATGGTCCAGCAGGACCGCGCCGGAGGTAAAACTTGGCTATCCAATCGCAGGCCGTTCCCTTCTTGAAATGAGCATCAGCAGCCTGCGTCCGTTTTGCGCCCGCCTTTATGTGGTGACGGGCGCGCATCAATTTGCTGTCATGGAACTTTTGCGGGGGCAGGACACGCTTACTCCGGTTTATAACCCTGATTTTGCCGCGGGGATGTACGGCTCCGTGAAGGCCGGATTGCGGTGTACGGAAGCAAGCGCAGCATTTGTGCTGCCCGGGGATTGTCCCTTCGCGTCCCCGGAGGTTATGGAAGCGTTGCTCGCCTGCCAGGATGATGTGGTGCTGCCCTGCTGGAAAGGGCAAACCGGGCATCCGGTGCTTCTGCGCCGCCGGGCCATAGGCGAAGTGCTGAAGGATAATAGCTGCCAAAGCCTGCGGGAATTTGTGCGGCAGCACGGCCACACAGGCGTCCCTGTTGACTGCCCTGGCATCCTGATGGATATCGATACGCCTGAGGACTACCGGCAGGCCCTGAACCGGAGAGAGGCGGTGGCAATGTGGAAGCCATAACGCGGACTGCCAAACGGCTGGATTTTGATGACAAAATATCGGGTGCAGCCAGGTACTGCGCGGACCTGCGGCCGGAGGGGCTGCTGTACGCCAAAACGCTGCGCTCGCAAAGGCCCCGCGCCTGGCTTCGCCAGGTCTTTGTTCCACCCCTGCCTGAGGGATACTGTGTCATCGACCATCACGACATCCCCGGCACCAATATCGTCCCCATCGTGACGGACGACCAGCCGTTTTTCGCGGCGGATGCTGTCAACTATGTGGGCGAGCCGATTCTGCTGGTCGTGGGGCCTGATCGCTATGTGCTCAACAGCTTATTGAACCAAATTCGGGTGGTGTATGAGGACCGCCCGCCCATCCTGTCCCTGGAAGCGGCCATGGCGCGCACCGGGGACTTCATCAGCGGGCACCAGCCCTGGTTCACCGCCTATGAATATGAAAAAGGCGACATCGAGGAAGCCATCCACCAGGCAGCGGACTGTGTGGAGGATACCTTTTACACCGGCTATCAGGAGCAGGCCTACCTGGAGACGCAGGGCATGGTGGCCGCCCTGGAAGAGGGTGTTGTCACCATCCGGGGTTCCATGCAATGCCCCTATTACATCCAAAGCGCGCTGAAACAGGCGCTGGGCTGGGAAGACAGCCGCATCCGGGTCATCCAGGCGCCCACGGGCGGCGGCTTTGGCGGCAAGGAGGAATATCCCTCCATCCCGGCCGTGCACGCCGCGCTGGCGGCCATCAAGACCGGCAAGCCTGTCCAGCTGGTGTTTGAACGGGGGGAGGATATCCTCTGCACGACCAAGCGCCACCCCGCCCTGATTCGCCTGAAGAGCTATCTGGACACCGGGGGCCGTATCCTGGGGCGGCAGATTGATATCAATGCGGACGCAGGCGCCTACGCGGGCCTCTCCAGCGTGGTGCTGCAGCGGATGGTCTATTCCTGCGCGGGCGTCTATGACGTGAACAACCTCAGGGTGCGCGGGCGCGCGTATGCCACCAGCAAGGCGCCCAGCGGGGCCTTCCGCGGCTTTGGCGGGCCGCAGGCCTTCTTCGCCATCGAGATGCATATGGAACATCTCGCACGGCACCTGAAAGCGGATCCGATAGCCCTCAGGCGCCGGCACTTCCTTCACCAGGGTGGCACCACCTCAACCGGGGGGCTGCTCCGAAGCCCGGTCCAGCTGGGCCGCATGGCCGACATGGTCTGCGAAATGTCAGGCTACGCCCATAAGCGTACCGCTCCGAAGCCCCTGAGCGGGAAGCTGCGCGGCGTCGGATGCTCCCTGTTTTTTCACGGGTGCGGGTTCACGGGTGCCGGGGAGCGGGACCTCCTCAAGCCCTCGGTGAGGCTTTGCAGGGCGGCGGATGGAACCGTGCAGGTGTACGCATCCAGCGCGGAACTGGGCCAGGGTGCGATGACCATCCTGAGCAAGATCGCCGCTTGCACCCTGGGCATCCCGCCGGAAAAGGTACGCTGTGGCTACCCTGATACGAAGCTGTGCCCGGACTCGGGGCCCACGGTCGCTTCCCGGACGGCGATGGTGGTCGGCAGGCTGGTGCATGAGGCGGCGCTGAAGCTCAAAGCGCGCTGGGAAGAACCGGTGTGCCAGGCAGAAGCGGGCTTCCAGTACCCCGTGGGCTTCTCCTGGGACAAGGATATCCACCGGGGGGACGCCTATCTGGAGTATTCCTGGGGTGCGAATGTGGTGGAAATCGAACTGGATCCTGTGACCTGTGCCTATGAAATTGTGGGCGCCTGGGCGGTATTTGATATTGGCACGCCCCTTGATGAGGGGATCGTTGCCGGGCAGATCGAGGGGGGCATGGCGCAGGGCCTGGGCTATGGCGCCATGGAGGTGCTGGAATACAGGGACGGCAGGCCGCTGCAGCGCGGTTTCACAGACTACAGCCTGCCCACTACGCTGGACCTCCCCCCTGTCAAATGGCGCCTGGTTGAGAGCCATTCCGACTTAGGGCCCTACGGCGCAAGGGGCCTGGGTGAGCTCAGCCTGGTGGGCGCGGCGCCCGCACTGGCGGCTGCTGTGGAAAACGCCATCGGGAAACCGGTGAGGAAGCTGCCGGTCACACCGGAATACATTCTGGAGCTGATGCATCATGGATGAAACCATTTCCTTTGTCCTCAACGGCAAGCCGGCCAGCCTGCGGACTGACCCCTTAAGGCGGCTGCTGGATATCCTCCGGGAAGACTTTGCCCTGACGGGCACAAAGGAAGGATGCGGCCAGGGAGAATGCGGCGCCTGCGCGGTGCTCCTGGACGGCCAGCTGGTCAACAGCTGCCTGGTGCCGGCCATCGCTGTGTCGGGCAAACAGGTTCTTACCATAGAAGGCTTCCGTGCCACCCCCCGCTATGCGTTGCTCCGGGCATGCTTTGAGCAGGCCGGAGCGGTGCAATGCGGCTTCTGCACACCGGGCATGCTCATGGCGGCGGAAGCGCTGCTGCGCAGGAACCCCGCGCCAACACAGGATGAAATCCGCACCGCACTGTCGGGCAATCTGTGCCGCTGCACCGGATACGCCGCTATCCTCAAGGCGGTTGAAACGGCGGCGAAGGAAGGGATGGAAAGATGACCGGCTGCTGCCGCCCGGAAACGCTGGAGGACGCGCTGTCCATTCTCTCCCGCCAAGGCGCGCAGGTGCTGGCTGGCGGGACGGACTGGATGGTGAAGCACGGGCAGCAAGGCCCGCATGGCGGCCCGGTGCTCTACATCGCCGAACTGGCGGAACTCAGGCAAATCGCTGTTCATGGCGGGGAAATACATATCGGAGCCGCCTGCACATTGACTGAGCTGCTGGAAAGCCCGCTGGTTCCGGATTGCCTCAAACAACCGCTTGCGCAGATGGCATCCCCCGCGATCCGCAATATTGCCACCATCGGCGGCAACCTGTGCAACGCCTCCCCGGCGGCGGACGCGCTGCCCATGCTCAGCGCGATGGACGCCATGCTTAGCCTGAGATCCCACAAGGCGGAAGAAAGGCTGCCCGCGGAGGACTTCCTGCTCGCACCGGGCAAACCTCGCCTTGCACAAGGGCAGCTGCTGGTGGAAATCCATGTGCCCCTGTCGCCCAAATGGGACTGTGTCTACCGGAAAGTCGGCCTGCGCCGGGCAAACAGCCTGTCCAAGGTCTCCTTCTGCGCGCTTTCCGACAAGAAGGCCGGATATGTTCAGGATGTCCGCATCGCCTTCGGTGCGGTCGCGCCCAGGGTGGTCAGGAGCAGGGAGGCTGAAAAGCGCATCCTTTCCTCAGGCCATCCGCTCACGGATGATCAGATACAAGCCATTGCCGCAGAGTATGGCAAACTGCTCAAGCCCATTGACGATGCCCGTTCCAGCCGGGCATACCGCCGGGAGGTCTCTTTGAGGCTGCTGAAATGGTATTTGAGGGAGGGAATGAACGCATGAGGAAAGCACTTTCTCCGATTCTGCTCTGGGGCGCTGTGTGGGGCATCCTGGAGGCCACGGCTGGCTACGCCCTGCACTTCGCGGCAATCGCGCTGCCCGGGCTTCCCGGAGCGCTGCTCTTCCCGCTGGGTTTCCTGTGCATGGCACAGGCGCAAAAAGCCGCAGGGAAGCCGTCTGCGGCCTTCTGGACCGCAGCCATCGCGGCATCCGTTAAGGGAATCGATTTGCTTGTGCCCGGCCACGACGCCATCCGGGTCATCAACCCCGCCCTCAGTATTCTGCTGGAAGGCCTGGCGGTGACCGGGATCAGCCTCCTGCTGCCTGCCAAAGGGAAGGGGCCGGGGTTGCTCCCTGCCCTGGGAATGGGCGTGCTGTGGCGCGCGCTGTTCGCCGGATACCTTGGCCTCATCTCCCTGTTTGGCCTGCCGGCGGGTTTGGTAACCAGCGGCCCGGGAACCCTCCTGCGCTTCGTTCTGCTGGAAAGCCTGATCAACGCCGCGGTCATCTATGCCGCGTGCCGCGCAATCCCCAGGGCTTCAGGCAAGCCGGCGTTTGCGATCCGCCCCGCGGCGGCGGCCGGGGCTTATCTGCTGGCGCTGGGCTTGCAGGCTGTATTATAGTCCGGGAAAAAAGC
>JAAYJP010000009.1 GCA_012522875.1 Clostridiales bacterium
GCCGTCCGGATGCCGGAGGACAGGGTGGCCGTGTATGGCAATCAGTTCATGCTCCGCTATCTTGACCCGGAGGCTGAAGGCGTCCTCCATTCCCCCGGCCTGTTTACGGTGCCTGAGGAAGCGGGCCTGGCGGTGTACGGGGAGGATGGCCGGATGGACCTCTTCAGGACCTATGCCGGGAACCTGTCTGACTATGGCAACCGGCGCACCTGGATTGGGCACAGGGTGCTGGCGCCTTCCACGGCAGGCGAATATGACGGCAGCACACGCTATGACCTCTTCTATGCGCCGGATAAAAAAGTGAGCGTCAATGACCTGATGGCCCTGACGCGCAACCGCTTTGAAGGCACCGCGTTCTCCCCGGATGAAACAGGCCGGGGGGATCTGCGCGTCATCGGCACCGAGTCCCAGGGCACGGCCCACATCCTGCAGGTGTTTGACGATCTGCCCGCCGCCATGCGCGCAGTGGGCTGGCTCTGCCTGGCCAATGCCGAGCACTCGGTGTATCTGCCCGTGTCCAGCCTGATTACCGACACCGCCGAAAGTTTCAGGCGGGACAGCCAGGAGCGCAGCTACCAACCGGAGATGGCCAGCATCGCTTTCAAGCGCCTCTGCGCCCTGGCGGAGCAGGACCGCGCCTATTACGGTGCGGGCGTGCGGAATTACTGGCAGGGCATGGAAGACAAGCTGCTGGCGGAGTACCCTTCCGTACTCACCCGGGCAGCCGGGATGTATGCGGCTTCCCCGGAGGACGCGGCAGAATACCTGACTGAATACACCACCGGCGCCCAGGAGAAAGCGTTCAAGGACGCCAACGCCCTGTTTGAGGAGTTGCTGTGGTATGTAATGGACCACACCGATACGCTGAAATACAGCTTCAGCTACGACACCCTCACCATGGGCGACACCCCCACCCAAGCGCCCTTTGTGCCCAGCCTGAAACTGGACTGAACCGGATATTGATCCGGAGCGACCCTGTGAAAAGGGATAACTGAAAAGTTGAATGGAGGAACGCCATGAAACCCATCCACGCCCCCAAAGCACCCGCGGCGCTGGGCCCCTATTCCGCCGCCATTGCCAACGGCGGCCTGCTGTTCTGCTCGGGGCAGACGCCCATCAATCCGCTGACCGGTGAACTGGTGCCCGGCGGCATCACGGAACAGACCGGACAAGTCATCAAAAACCTGGCGGCTGTTCTGGAGGCCGCCGGCGCCGGGCTTAAGGATGTCCTGAAAACCACCTGCTTTTTGACGGACATGGGCGACTTTGCCGCCTTCAATGCCGTCTACGCCCGGCATTTCATCTCAAAACCCGCCAGGTCAACCGTGGCGGTGAGGGCCTTGCCCAAGGGCGCGCTGGTGGAAATCGAGCTGATTGCCAAAATCGGGTGACGGCAAACAAGGCCATGCTGTCCGGGCGGCATGGCGCCCATAATTCCTTCCCGACCCGGGCAGGAGGAACTGGCTGGCACCATGATGCGTATGCGAAAAGCATGGGCATACCCCTGTGGAATCAAACATCAGGGTGTCCACAACCGATAAGGCCGAGCCAGCCAGCATGATAACAAGCGTCAGGGCATAAAACGCGCCTGCCGCTTGACCCAGTATGGCAAAGGACAGGAGCGCCCCGGCAAAAGGCGCGATGGCATAATAGGCGCTGGTTTTTGCAGCGCCCAGCGTTTTTTGCGCCCTGACATACTGGAAAATGCTCAGCCCATACGCGGCAGAACCCAGCAGGAGCGCAAGCAAGACAAAGCGGATTGCGGGAAGAAGTTCTTTACGCATCAGGGCAACGATGCCCGATCCCAGGCCCGAGAAAATTCCCTTGATCATTACAATCTGATACGTGTTCTTTGACGATATCTTCCTGGTAAAGTTGTTATCAAAGGCCCCGCATACCGCCGCTGCCAGAA
>JAAYJP010000118.1 GCA_012522875.1 Clostridiales bacterium
AATTCCTTAAATTTTTTGACATCTATTGTGCAGGCGACCCATAAGCTTCCCTTTTTGCCTCTTTCTGATAGAATGGCATATATCAATCGGCAGAAGGGAACGGCATGCGGGCAACTCCTGACAAGCGCAAAAAGCCTGGACGGCTGGGCCTTGGCTCAGCTCCCATCCAGGCGGAGGAAATGGATGAGGCAACGGGCCGGGCACCCTCTGGGCCTTGTTTCCGCCATCACGCGGATATCCTTTGGGCGATGAACTCCCTGGGGCGCAAGGGCACCAGGAGCATCCGCCTCACTTCAGCGCTGTGATCGCTGATGGCAGGGCTGCCCCGGCCTGGCAGGGGTATTACCGGGTGCCGCAGCTCAGGCGCTGGCAGCGGGCCATCGCCACCCGTTTCAGCTGCCGGGCATTTCTTGGGCCGGCCGATGTGTCCCAGCTGGCGGCCCTTGAGTACGCCGCCCAGCGGGTGTGCCTTCCGGGCACGCGCATCGCCCTTTCCGCCAGGGGCGCTGACAGCCTGGTTATCCCGGTGCCCCTGTTCCCCGGGTTCAAGGGCCTTCAGCAGTACGCGGTGATCCTGGCGCACCGGGACCTGCCCCGGGCGGGGCTTTTGGCCGGTGTCTCCGGGGAAGCCTTTGTGCTGGAGGCCGCGCACCTGGGGGTCGGCTCCTGCTGGATGACGGGCAATTACCGCCGCTCCCGGGCACGGGCACTGGCCAGGGAGGGGGAAGCGGTGATGGCGGTGATCCCCCTGGGCAAGCCCCTTGACCCCCACGGCGCCAAACACAGAACGCGCCGTGACCTGAGGGCGCTCTGCCAGGATGACCCGGCCGGATGGCCCCACTGGGCCTATAAAGCGGCGGAAGCCGTGCGCCAGGCCCCCTCGGCCCTCAACCGGCAGCCCTGGCGGATGAGCTGCGCCGGCAATACCTTAAGGCTTGCTTCCCCGCGCTTTGGCGGGATTGATGACGGCATCGCCGTGATGCACATGGAAGCGGCTGCGTTTGCCTGGAAGAGAACCTGGCGGTTTGGGCAGGATGGGCGCAGCCTGTTGCTTCAGGCGGAGGAAACCCATGACATTGCTTGATTACGCGGCCCCGGCCAACCGCCCCCTGGCTGACCGGATGCGGCCCCGGAACCTGGATGAATTCCTGGGGCAGGAGCACCTGGTGGGCAAGGGGCGCCTGCTGCGCCGGGCCATTGAGGCCGACCAGCTCACCAGCAGCATCTTCTATGGTCCCCCCGGCTCCGGCAAAACCACCCTGGCCTATGTGATTTCCCAATCCACCAAGGCTGCGTTTGTGCGGCTTAACGCCGTCACCGCCGGCGTGGCGGATGTCCGCGAGGTCATCAAAGCCGCCCGGGAACGCAGGCTGATGCAGGGGCAGAACACCTACCTGCTGCTGGATGAGTGCCACCGCTGGAGCAAGGCCCAGTCCGATTCCATCCTGCCGGCTATTGAGGACGGTGTGATCCGTTTCATCGGCTCTACCACCGAGAACCCCATGGTCTCCATGACCCCGGCCATCCTGAGCCGCTGCCGCATATTCCAGCTCAGGCGCCTGAGTGACGCGAACGTGCGCCAGGCGCTTGATGCCGCCATCAGCGACCGGGAGCGGGGGCTTAAGGAAATGGCGGTGCAGGTGGATCCGGAGGCCATCAGCCACTGGGTGCAGGTGGCTGCGGGAGACGCGCGCACAGCGCTCAACGCCCTGGAACTGGCCGCCCTCACCACGCCTACAGCCGGCGGGGCCATCCATATCACCCGGGAGATTGCCGAGGACAGCATCCAGCAGCCCCTCATCAAGGTGGATGAGACGCTGTACTACGATATGCTGTCCGCTTTCTGCAAGTCCCTGAGGGGCTCCGACCCGGACGCCGCGCTGTTGTGGATGTCAAGGCTTTTCTACGCCGGCTGCGACCCCCGGCTGATCGTACGCCGCATCATCGCCCACGCCAGCGAGGATGTGGGCCTGGCGGACCCCCAGGCCCTGGTGCAGGCGGTGTCTGCCGCCAAAGCCCTGGAGACGGTGGGGATGCCGGAGGCGCGCCTGGCCATCTCCCAGGCCGTCATTTATGTGTGCCTGGCGCCCAAGTCAAACGCCGTTGTCGCGGCCATGGCCGCCGCCCTGGAAGACGCGGAAAGGGGCCAGTTGGGT
This sequence comes from Clostridiales bacterium, assembly GCA_012522875.1. GTDB lineage: Bacteria > Bacillota > Clostridia > Christensenellales > Aristaeellaceae > UBA6115. The sequence goes on from JAAYJP010000118.1 coordinate 2,157, forward strand.
GAGGTGCCCCTCTCCCTTCGGGACACCCACTACCAGGGCGCTGAAAAGCTGGGCAACGGCGAGGGCTACCTCTACCCCCACGATTTCCCCGGCCACTGGGTGGACCAGAACTACATGCCCGAGGGCTTTGAGGAGACCAGGTACTATACCCCCGGGCCCCATGGCTTTGAGGCGGGCCTGCGCATTCCAAAGCACAGGGCCGATAAAAAAGAGACGAAAGGCGAAAAATAGCCATGCCACACCATTTTTTTGCTTACCTGTCCCGGATGAAGCATATCCGCCGCTGGGGGCTGATGCGCAACACCCTGCCGGAAAACGATATGGAGCACGCCATGCAGGCCGCCATGATCGCCCACGGGCTGGCCCTGCTGGGCAACACCCGCTTTGGCCGGGGATACAACCCGGAGCGCGCCATGGCTCTGGCGCTTTACCATGACGCCAGCGAGGTCATCACGGGCGACCTGCCCACCCCCATCAAGCACAACAACCCGCAGATCAAGGCGGAATACCACAAAATTGAG
>JAAYJP010000119.1 GCA_012522875.1 Clostridiales bacterium
CCGGAGCAGCCCTGGCCAGCACCGGGCTGCCCCTTCTGAACATGAGGGCTGAAGCGGCCCCCGTGCTTAACCCCGCCCCCTACCCCTTTCCCTATGTGAAGCTGGAGCCCCAGGCCACGCTGGAGCGCGGCTACAAGAGCTTCTACGAATTTGGCGGATGCGGCATGGGCGCATTTGACGCCATCGTGGGCCAGCTGGCGGAACTCACCGGCTATCCCTATGACCAGGTTCCTGTCCAGATGCTGGGCAGCGCTTCCGGCGGCTTTGGCGCGGGCACGCTGTGCGGCTCCCTGGCTGGCGCCATCATGGCGGTCGGCCTGATCCTGGAGCCCGCGGACGCCAAGAAGGTCACCGCGGACCTCTTCAAATGGTATAAGGAAACGCCTTTCCCGGGCTATCAGCCCGAGATCAAGAACCCCACCACAGTGGCCGGCTCCATCGACTGCCTGGATTCCTGCAGCGAGTTCATGGCCGCCGCCAATGTCACCATGGCGGATGACGCCCGCAAGGCGCGCTGCGCCAGCGTGACCGGCGAGACCGCCGCCAAGGCAGTGGAGCTCATCAACGCCCTCAAGGGCCTTTGAGCCGCACAGGGGTTCAGCCAGCCTGACCCGCCCCCGTTCGCAGCCGCATCGCGCGGCCTGAGGGGCTGTTCCCCTCCCTGGGGCTGCCGTGAAACATCGCGGTGGCCCCTTTTCTGCCCGGATCATGCCTGGCCCGGGCTGCCCTTGCGCCCCGGGATCCCCTCATCACGGGGGACGAAGCTTCCGGGCCGCCGCCGGGGAGGCGGAGCTGCGCCCGCAGCCGCAGGCACAGCCCGCGGGTATGGGTATGATAGCAGGGGATGGCCCGGCCTTCCGGCCTGGGCTGACCCGCCCCCGGGGAAGGCCCTGGCAGGCTTTTTCAGGTTACGGCCGGCAGGGGGTTTGTGATGGCATGATGCTGAAATGGAACCGGGCGGTGTGTACCGCCGCCCAACTGCTATTCCCGGCCCGGCAGGGGCTGGAAATCCGGATGATGATGCCCCGGGCCTGCGCGGTATCCGCGCTGAAATGCAAGCCTGCGGGCAAAGGGAGGTAAAGGATGCCCAGGCCGACAAAGGAGCGCAATGTCTGCTGCCTGCCCCGAAACAACCGCTTCGGCCCGCTTGGCCAGCGCGCCGGCATGCGGGAGGGGGTGACGATGTCCGTGGATGAGTTTGAGGCCATCCGCCTCATCGACCACATGGACCTGACCCAGGAGGAATGCGCCGAGCAAATGGGCGTCGCGCGCACCACCGTGCAGGCCATCTATAACCAGGCGCGCAAGAAGGTCGCCCGCGCCCTGGTGGACAGCCTTCCGCTGACCATCTCCGGGGGCACCTACCAGCTTTACGGCGGCAACTGGGGCAGCGATGTGTGCCGCAGCCGTGCCTGCAAGCGCCACCGGGGCGGGTGGGAGGAGGAAGCCTCCCGGGACGAAGCCCCCGGGGAGGAGGCCTGAGGGCCCCTGTGCAGGCCTTCCCGGGCGGCGCCGGCCCCTGATGCTTCCGCGCCCGGAGACCCTTCAAAGCTGAATAATCGTCCTTTCCCGGCGCGTTCCGGCTGGTGCTTCTGCCGATATTGAACCTGCCGTTTCCCCAGCCATAGCAACGGATTTGCCCTCCAAAGCCCATTGCTGTCCCATTTGGCGCCCCCCTGTGTGTGCCATAAAGTCCCTGCTTGGGAAGCATTAGGGGGCAAATACCTGACAGGACCGGAGGCACGAGTGGCTCTTGAGGCAGAAAAACCCAACGGCATCAAAGCGGCTGGCGCTTTTGTTGCCGCC
>JAAYJP010000120.1 GCA_012522875.1 Clostridiales bacterium
ATCCTCAATGGCATCTGGATCTGGAACGACTACCTGCTGCCCCTGCTGGTGGTGGGCGGCAGCCAGGTGCAGACCATCCCTCTGGCTGTCACCGCCTTTGCCGGCGCGTATGTCAAAAAATGGAACCTGCTGATGACAGCTTCCCTGCTGGCCATGCTGCCCATTATTGTGATGTTCCTCTTCGCACAGCGCTACATCATCAAGGGCATGGTGGAAGGGGCCATAAAATAAGGGAATCCCGGAATTTTCCGCCCAAAAACAGGGCACGAAAGAGTGCGTGCCCTGTGCCGGCGCAATTGACACCCCCTATAAACTGTGCTAATATTTGATTCCGTCAGTCGGGCGGAATCTTTTGGTTTCGTTGTGCCGCTGGCCCGGCAGCAATGCGCCTGTAGCTCAGCCGGATAGAGCATCGGCCTTCTAAGCCGAGGGTCAGGGGTTCGAGTCCCTTCAGGCGCGCCAGCTTTTGGTGGGTGTAGTTCAGTGGTTAGAGCGCCAGATTGTGGCTCTGGAAGTCGTGGGTTCAACTCCCATCACCCACCCCATCCTTTTTTTGTGGCGCGCCGCCGGTGGGGTGTAGCCAAGTGGTAAGGCACGGGACTTTGACTCCCGCATTCGTAGGTTCGAACCCTGCCACCCCAGCCAACTTGGCCTCCGGCACAAAGCATTGCAGCGTTAAAAAGCCGGACCTGAAAGGGTCCGGCTTTTTCATGCGGGTTATTGCTGTCCTCCCGTATTATTCCCCCATAATCCTAAGCAGGGCGGCCAGTTCCTGCTGTGAAAGCATCCGCCACTGGCCCGGGCGCATTTTCCCCAGGGTGATGTGCATGATGCGGACGCGGCGCAGGCGGGTGACGGAATAGCCCAGGGATTCACACATGCGCCGGATTTGCCGGTTGAGTCCCTGCACCAGGATAATGTTGAAGCTCTTGGGCCCTGTCTTGCGCACGCGGCAGGGCAGCGTCACCTGGCCCAGAATGGGAACGCCTTCTGCCATGCGGTCGAGAAAAGCCTGGGTGACAGGCTTGTCCACCGCCACCTCGTACTCCTTCTCGTGCTTTCCGGCGGCGCGCAGGATGTGGTTGACGATATCCCCGTCACTGGTGAGGAGGATGAGGCCTTCGCTGTCCTTGTCCAAACGCCCCACAGGGTAGACCCGGGCAGGGTAATTGATGAAGGATACGATATTGGCGGGCTCCCGGGGATCGGAGGTGCTCACGATACCCACGGGCTTATAGACCGCCAGGTATACTCTGTCGCTGTGGGCGTCAACAAGCTGTTTGCCCACCATCACCCGCGCTCCTGAAGGGACCAGCTGCCCCAACACCGCGCGCTTGCCGTTGACTGTCACCTGGCCCAGGGATATCAACCTGTCCGCTTCCCTCCGCGAGCAAAAGCCGCTGTCCGCCAGGTATTTGTTCAGCCGTCTTTCCTGCATGCCATTCCCCCCGGTGCACTATACCATTGGCCGGGATTTGATACAATGGCCAATTGGATAAAGAAAGCCCGAAGCCGCTTTTGGGCTTCGGGCCGGGGAAT
>JAAYJP010000121.1 GCA_012522875.1 Clostridiales bacterium
TCAGGCATCACCTCCTCGCCGTTAAGGGTGTAACGCATCGCAATCTCCCAGGGCAAGGACATCCTGTCCGGTGTACCCTGATAGTAAAAGCGCCCTGGCGCCATGGTGAAATGAGCCTGGCCGTCCTGGTAGGCAAAAGCCTCAGCTTGGGTCAAGGGCATGGTTTCAAGGTAAAGGCCATAGTCATTGACCTCAGAAATTTCGGAGGTCTCAAAGCCGTTCACCACATATACGCTCTCCACTTCTCCCTGGGAGGAAAGGCGTGCATAGATCACCTCGTCTTTTATTACCTCAGATATGCCCGTGGCTGCGACAAGCACAAGCCCCAGGGATATAAGCGCCGCTTTACGGAAGAATCGTCTCATGGGTTGGTTCCTTTCGTCTCTTCAAAAATGTCCGCATGATGGGTTTGTCCAGCCAGACCAGCAGCGTAGGCAGCACCAGCAGCACCAGCCCGCAGGAGATCGCGGCCCCCTGCCCGATGATGATGCCCATCTGGCTGATGACACCGTTTTCCTTGATCAGAATGCCCAGCAGATAACCTGCGGAAGTGAGAATGATGGCGGGCGGCAGGATGGAACCGGTGGACACCTGAAGCGCCCAGGCCGCGGCCGCCTTTTTGTCCCGGGTCCGGCGCCCCTCCAGGTAGCGTTCAACCAGGAGGATTCCGTAATCCACCGTTGCCCCCAGCTGCACAGAGGAGACGATCTGATAGCCAATGTAGTTCATGCTTTCGCCCAAAATAAAAGGCAATGCCATGTTGATCCAGATGGCACCCTCGATGACCACCAACAGAATGAGCGGAATCAGGAGGTTTCCAAAGTTCGCCAGGAGGACCAGGCCGATGGCTATGATGCCTGCCAGGAGCACTGGTAAATTGTCCCCGGTTATGACCGTTTTCAGGTCCAGATTGACGGCGCTTTCGCCCAGGATATGGGCGTCGTTGGGGTAAAATTTCTCCCCCAGGGCACGTACCTGTTCCACCAGGCCGAAGGCATCCGGGCCCTCGTCGGGCGTGTTGACCGCCAGAATCAGCCGCGAGTAGCCTCCGTCCACAAACTGGTCCCTTGCTGCCTGGGGCAGGACACCCGAGGGCACCTGCACGCCCACAGAACCGGCGTAGGACACCAGGCTTTCCACTTCAGGGAGGCTCGCCAATTCATTTCCAAACGCTGTTTCCTTCACTGGACTTCCGGCTGGCACCAGCACCAGCATCATCCGGTTTTGGCCGAAACGCTCTTCCATCAGTTTCTGCTCCATTCTGATGGGGGAGTCCGGGCTGTGCATACCGCCGGAGCCGTAGACAAATTCGTTATTCCGCTGGGCCAAGAATGCCAGGGGCAGGATCAATATCACGAGGATCGCCAAAACAGGCGCGCGGCGCACCACAAGGCGCCCAAACCCTTTAAATGAGGGCATCAGCGGCCGATGCCGGGTTTTGTCCATCAGCCCTGCCAGGCTGACGGTTGCAGCCGGCAGAATGATCATCACGCTCAGGAAACTCAGCAGCACTCCCTTTGCCAGCACGATGCCCATATCCTGCCCAATTCCAAAGCGCATCAGCATCAGTGCCAGAAAACCAAACACCGTTGTCATGGCGCTGGAGGCGACAGAGGACACAGCCTGCTGCATCGCCAGCTTCATGGCTTCATCCACCGGCATCCCATCCTCACGGTTATCATTGAATCGGTGCAGCAGGAAAATGGCATAATCAATGGACACAGCCAACTGCAAAACGCCAGAGGCCGCCCGGGTCACAAAGGACACGGAGCCCAGGATCAAATTGCTTCCCTCGTTGGCCAGGATAGCAGCGCCAATGGTCAGGAGAAAAAGTGCCGGCTCCAGCCAATGATTGGTGGCGATGAATAGAATCCCCAGGCAGATGGGCAGGATGTAGATCATAATAGAAGCCACTTCTGACATGGTGGTGTTCA
>JAAYJP010000122.1 GCA_012522875.1 Clostridiales bacterium
AACCACTGCGCCGCGCACCTGCTGCTCAGCGTGCCGGGGATCAACACCAAGGCGGATGGACAACTCAACGGTTTCGTCGAATTTTGCCTTGCCGGTTTGCTTTACCAGGCTGATGGCCTCGGCCGGGTCATAGAGCTTGTTTTCTTCAATGAGCTTTTTGGATTCCAGGTATTTCTTACCGTGCTTCATTTTCAGTACCTCCTTGTGGTGATAGCGGCGCAAAGTCCTCCCACATCTTCCTTTATTCCTCGACCGTGACACCCATGCTGCGGGCAGTGCCCTTGACCATGTTCATCGCACCCTCTATATCAGCCGCGTTCAGATCAGGTAGTTTGGTGGTGGCAATTTCACGGACCTGATCCAGGGTAAGCTTGGCTACCTTGTTTTTGTTGGGGCTATGGCTGCCCTTTTCCAGGCCCGCCGCTTTTTTGATCAGCACGGCAGCTGGAGGTGTTTTGGTGATAAAGGTAAAGGATCGGTCCGCATAGACGGTGATAACCACCGGAATAATCAAACCCGCCTGTTTGGCAGTGCGATCATTGAACTCTTTGCAGAACCCGGGGATATTGACACCATGCTGTCCCAGCGCCGGCCCAATGGGGGGGGCTGGGGTAGCCTTGGCTGCGGGCACCTGGAGTTTGATCAGCGCCATTACTTTCTTTGCCATCGTTTTGGCTCCTTTTTACATAATGTGGTCAGGCGGCGCGATAACGCCTCCCACGAAACCCTGAGCAAAATCGCTCAGACTTTCTCGGCCTGGTCTAGTTCTATCTCTACCTGCATTTCCCGGCCCAGGAACATTTTGACTTTCACCTGCAGTTTGCCGCGTGCCACATCCACCGCTTCCACTACGCCGCTGAAGTTCTCCAGCGGCCCCGAGAGGATGCGTACTTCTTCACCCACAACCAGTTTGGTCGCTTCCGCTTGGGGCTGGCTGTTCATCATGACCTCCACCTCAGCCTCCGTCAGCGGAATTGGCTTGCTCTCAGGGCCTACAAAGCCCGTGACGCCCCGGGTGTTCCGCACCACATACCAGGATTCGCTGGTGATAACCATTTTCACCAGCACATAGCCCGGAAAGGTCTTATGCTGGGTGATGACGCGTTTGCCGTTTTTAATCTCGGCAACTTCCTCGGTGGGCACCTGCACTTCCTGAATCAGGTGTTGCATGCGGTTGTTCTCCGCCGCTTTTTCAAGGTTATCTTTCACCTTGTTTTCGTAGCCGGAATAGGTATGCACCACATACCACTGGGCTACGGCGGGGGTCTGGTTTTCTTCCTGTTGCGGCATTATCCTTCAGTCTCCTGTCTCAGCCCGCCCAGCTGGCAAGAACAGCCACCAGGGCGGATGAACCCATGTCCAAAAGGCCAATCACAACCCCCATGAAAGCCATAAAAGCAAGAACGATCATGGTATAGTTGAGCAAGTCCTTACGGGTAGGCCAGGTGGCTTTCTTCAACTCCCGCCAGGTATTCTTGAAGGGCTGCGCGATGCGCCCAGGCAAATGCCTGAAGAAGTTTATCGCACGCACAGCGACATTGGGCTTTTGTCCCTTATCAGTGTTGCGGATGTTCTTTCCCTCTGCCATACCCCTTACCTCGTCTCGCGATGAGCCGTGTGCTTCTTGCAGAATCTGCAATACTTGCTCAGCTCAATGCGCTCGGGATTGTTTTTCTTGTTCTTCTTGGTGTTGTAGTTGCGCTGCTTGCACTCATTGCAGGCAAGCACGATGTTGGCGCGCGCTTCTTTAACTGCCATTGCTTACACCTCTCTTTGTGTCAAAGGGTGAGGCCTTTCCTCACTCCACCACGCTGGCCACTGCGCCGGAGCCCACCGTGTGGCCTCCCTCGCGGATAGCGAAACGCAGGCCCTGTTCGATGGCAATGGGCGTGATCAGCTCCACTTCCATCTGCACATTGTCGCCAGGCATCACCATCTCAACGCCCTCGGGCATTTTGATGGAGCCGGTCACGTCCGTGGTCCTGAAGAAAAACTGCGGCCGGTAGCCATTGAAGAACGGCGTGTGGCGCCCGCCCTCGTCCTTGGTCAATACGTAGACTTCGCCAAAGAAATGCGTGTGCGGCTTGATGGAGCCGGGCTTTGCCAGCACCTGCCCGCGCTCAATCTCATTGCGCTGCACGCCGCGCAACAGCGCTCCGATGTTGTCCCCCGCCTCCGCCTTGTCCAGCAGCTTGTGGAACATCTCCACGCCTGTTACGACCACTGCGCGGGGCTTCTCCGTCAGGCCCACGATCTCCACGCTGTCAGACACCTTCACCTCGCCCCGCTCAACACGCCCGGTGGCAACGGTGCCCCGGCCCGTAATGGAAAAGACATCTTCAACCGGCATCAGGAACGGACGGTCCACCGCGCGCGCGGGCGTGGGGATAAACGTGTCCACCGCATCCATCAGCTCATTGATGCACTGGGTCTCCGGCGCGTTCTTGGGGTCGGAACCGTCCTTGATCATGTAATCAAGCGCCTTGAGCGCGCTGCCCTTGATGATGGGCGTGTCATCGCCCGGGAAGCTGTAGGCGTTGAGCAGGTCACGGATCTCCATCTCCACCAGCTCCAGCAGCTCTTCATCGTCCATCAGGTCCGTCTTGTTCATGAACACCACGATGGAGGGCACGCCCACCTGGCGGGCCAAAAGGATATGCTCCCGGGTTTGCGGCATCGGGCCGTCAGGCGCTGATACCAGCAGGATCGCACCGTCCATCTGCGCCGCGCCCGTGATCATGTTCTTCACATAGTCAGCGTGGCCAGGGCAGTCCACATGCGCGTAGTGGCGGTTATCCGTCTCATACTCCACGTGGGAGGTGTTGATCGTGATCCCGCGGGCCTTCTCCTCCGGCGCCTTGTCAATCTGGTCATAGGCCATCGCCTGGGCGTGACCGGCTTTCGCCAGCACCATCGTAATTGCCGCGGTCAGCGTTGTCTTGCCGTGGTCCACGTGTCCGATCGTCCCGATGTTCACGTGCGGCTTGGTCCGCTCAAACTTTTGCTTTGCCATGGGTTC
>JAAYJP010000123.1 GCA_012522875.1 Clostridiales bacterium
GAAAACGCCGCGCAGATCCGCCTGGTGGCGTATCAATTGGAAATGCTGGCGGACAGCATCGCCGCCAGGGCTGAAATGAAAGCGGAGGACACCATCGTGGCGCTGCGCCACCGTCCGCCGGAGACCAGGCTTCTGGATGAACTCAGGCAGGCAGCGGAGGGCACCGCCATTTTCCTGCCCGATATTTACCTGAGCGGGCAGTACAACAACGGCCAGGCGCGCCTGCCGGGCCTGGGGCCCATCTACCTCCCGCCCCAGGCGGACGGCCGGGGCGGCTGGCTGCCGGGGGATGAGGGGATCTCGGGCCTATACTTTGTCAAAGGCCAGGCGGTGCATATCAGCCCGGGGCTTGGGGTGTCAAGCTATTACCCGATTCCCCTGAGGCTGTTCAACCGCCCTGCCATGACCCTCATCGGGCTGACCTCAAAGCTCAGGTAGCAGGAGGCGCGCTTGAAGTACAAAGCCCTGTTCTTCAACCGGGAACTAAGCTGGCTCCATTTCAACGCCAGGGTGCTTGCCGAGGGCGCCAACAAGGACAACCCGCTTTTGGAGCAAGCCAGGTTCCTGTCCATCGTGTCCAGCAACCTGGACGAGTTTTTCATGGTCCGGGTGGGGAAACTGGAGCGCAGGATGGATGCCGGCGTCACCCGGCCGGACGCGGCGGGCCTGATCCCCGCGGTGCAGTTGAAGCTGGCGCGCAGGGCCGTCAATGCCCAGGTACAAAGCCAATACCACGCGCTGAACGATTCCCTCCTGCCCGCGCTGCGCAGGGAGGGCCTGTGGCTTCTGGCGCCGGAGGACCTCAGCCGCGAACAGCATCAGTGGCTTCAGCAGTACTTCACCGCCCAGGTGCTGCCCATCCTCACCCCGCGCGCCATCGACCTTAACCGCCCCTTCCCGATCCTGACCGCCAAGGCCATCTATGTGGCGGTGCTGCTGCAGTCTGACAAGGGCGGCCCGCCCCAGCTTTCCCTGGTGCCGGTGCCCAGGGCTTTGGGCCGGGTGGTGATGCTGCCTTTTGGGCAGGGCAAAGCCCGGGGGATCCTTCTGGAGGACATCATCATGATGTTCCTGCCGGCTGTCTTCCTCCGGATGGCGCCCCTTGGCCAGATGCCCCTGCGCATCACCCGCAACACGGACTTTGTGATGCGCCTGGATGACATGGAAAGCCTCGTGTCCGAGATGTCAAAGAGCGTCAAACGCCGCTCCTACGGCAAGATCGTACGCCTGGAGGTGCCGGCCGGGGCCAACAGGAAGCTGCTGGGTATCCTGAAAGGCGCCCTGGAGGTGCCCGAGAGCGCCGTCGTCCAGGTGGAAGGGCCCCTGGACCTGCGCTTCTTCATGCGGCAGCTGTGCGATCTGCCGGGCTTTGACGCCCTGCGCTACCCGCCCTTCACGCCCCGGACCCAGCCACGGCTGCTGGCCAGGGAATCCATCTTCCGCACCATCCGCGGGGGGGACCTGTTTTTCCACCACCCCTATGACAGCTTTGATCCCATCACGCGCCTGGTGGCGGAGGCGGCTGCTGACCCCAATGTGTTGGCCATCAAACAGACGCTCTACCGCGTGTCCTCCCACAGCCCGCTCATCGCGGCCCTGGCCCGCGCCGCCATGAACGGCAAGCAGGTGACCGTGCTCATTGAGGTCCGGGCCCGCTTTGATGAGGAGCACAACATCGCCTGGAGCAAATCCCTGGAGACGGCTGGCTGCCATGTGCTCTACGGCGTGCCCCGGTGGAAGACCCACTCCAAGGTGACCCTGGTGATCAGGCGGGAGCCGGAGGGCCTTCAGCACTATGTGCATGTGGGCACCGGGAACTACAACGATGTGACGGCCAGGATATACACCGACATGGGCATCATGACCTGCGACAGGCAGATAGGGGAGGACGCCGCCGCGTTTTTCAGCCTGATCACAGGCTATGAGCACATCACCCCCATGCGGGAGCTGATCGCCTCGCCCTATTCCCTCAGGCAGGAGGTGATCAGGCGCATCAAAAGGGAGAAGGACAATGCCCGCTTAGGGCTGCCCTCCGGCATCATGATGAAAATGAACTCCTTCTCCGACCCCGGGGTGATCAGCGCCCTCCTGTCAGCGGCCCACGCCGGGGTGAGGGTGCGCATGATGGTCCGGGGCATCTGCACCCTGCGCTACAAGGCGCATGAAAACCTGGAGATATTCAGCCTGGTGGGGCGTTTTCTGGAGCACGCCCGGGTCTATGTGTTTGAAAACGGGGGCAGCCGGGAGGTTTTCCTCTCCTCGGCCGACATGATGCCCCGCAACCTCAACAAGAGGGTGGAGCTGACCGCCCCGGTGAAGGACCGGGCCATCGCCGCCCAGATCGTGGACATCCTGGAGCTGGGTTTTATGGACAACCGGAAGGCCTGGCGCCTGGTGGGGGGCAACCACTATGAGCGCGTCCCCAGGCGGGAGCCGGCCATCAACGCCCAGGAGGAGCTGATCCGCTCCCCAAACCCCCTGCTTGACAGGAAATAGCCCCTTGGATACGATATCCCATCATAGGAAAGGACGTGGCGTATGCGCATTTACAACAGCCAGAGCAGACAAAAGGAGGAGTTCATCCCCCTGAAGGAAGGGCAGGCCGGCGTTTACTGCTGCGGGCCCACGGTCTATGACTATTTTCACATCGGCAACGCCCGCCCCTTCATCATGTTTGATTTGCTGCGCCGGGTATTGAAGCGCCAGGGGCTGAAGGTGACCTATGTGCAGAACTTCACCGACATCGATGACAAGATGATCCTGCGCGCCAAGCGCGAGGGCATATCCGTCAAGGAGCTGGGGGACAGGTTCATCGCGGAGTACTTCAGGGACGCGGGCGCCCTGGGCGTTGAGCCGGCGGATGAGCATCCCCGGGCCACGGCGCATATCCCGCAGATCATCACCCTCATTGAGGGGCTGGTGGACAGGGGCCTGGCCTACGAGGCCGGGGGGGACGTCTACTACAGCGCCGCCGACTTCCCGGGATACGGCAAGCTCTCCGGCCAGAACATGGAAGAGCTGGAGGATGGCGCCCGGGTGGCACTGGATGAGGACAAGCGCAGCCCCATGGACTTCGCCCTCTGGAAGGCGGCCAAGCCCGGGGAGCCCAGCTGGGACAGCCCCTGGGGCAAGGGGCGCCCCGGCTGGCACATCGAGTGCAGCGCCATGAGCATGTCCCTCCTGGGGGAGAGCATCGACATCCACTGCGGCGGGCAGGACCTGATTTTCCCCCACCATGAGAATGAGATCGCGCAGAGCGAGGGCGCCACGGGCAAGCCCTTCGTGCGCTACTGGATGCACAACGGGTTTCTGAACATCAACAGTGAGAAGATGTCCAAATCCCGGGGCAATTTCTTCACCGTCCGGGATATCCTCAAGGAGTATGACGCGGAGGAAGTGCGCATGCTCATGCTCTCCGCCCACTACAGAAGCCCGCTCAACTTCAGCCGGGAGATGATGGAGCAGGCCCGCGCTTCCCTCACCCGGCTCTACACCGCCCGGGACCACCTGGCCTTCCTCCTGGAAAAGACGGAGGATAAGGCGCCACAGCCTGCCGACGAGGCCTTTGCCAAGGAGGCACAGGAAGCCCTGGCCCGCTTTGACCAGGCCCTTGGGGACGACCTGAACACCGCTGAGGCGCTGGGCGCGCTGTTTGATCTGGTCTACCAGGTGAACACAGGCCTGAATGAACATTCCGCCCGGAACGCCGTACAGGCCGCCTGGGATACCCTCCACGAGGCCACAAGCCTCCTGGGCCTGCTCACCAAAAAGCGGGAGGAACTGCCACAGGAGGTGACCGCCCTGGCCCAAAAGCGCGCCCAGGCGCGCAAGGACAGGGATTGGAAGCAGAGCGATGCCCTGAGGGCTGAGATAACGGCGCTGGGCTACACCGTGGAGGACACCCCCCAGGGCCAGAAAGTGCGCAAGGCCCTGTGAACAGGTTCCGCCGGGCGGCAGGCTTTTTCATGCTTGCCGCCTGTTTGTTTCTGGCGGGGCATATCGCCGTTGACGCCATCACCCGGCGTGCCAGGGCAAGCGCGCTGGGCGCCCTGGGAGCGGCGGATATGCCTTTGGCGGCCGTCAGGCCCCGCCCCCTCTCCGGCAACCCGGAGGGCATCAACCTGAACACCGCTGCCCGGGAAGAGCTCATGGCCCTCCCCGGCATGAGCGGGAGCCTGGCGGACGCCCTCATCGCCCAGCGCGGGCTTATGCCCTTCCATTTTGTGGAGGACCTGGACATTGTCAGGGGCATCGGGGAGAAAAGGCTTGGGATGCTTGTGCAGCACGGGTATGTGGGGGAAGGGCCCTGAGGGCTCAAACGCCTGCCATCCCGCCTGGCCCGGGCATGGGGGAATGCCGGCAGAGGCAGGGCCTGCTAACAGCCTTGAGCGGCCTGGGCGGATGTGATAGAATTCCAGCGGCACCAGGCAGGATATGATTGATCAACGGCCCCTTAAGGGCGCCCTGCCGCTTTCCTGCCAGGCACTGCCTGCCCGGGACGCCCGGGGCACGACCTGTTGACGCTGCCCGATCAGGAGGGATCCTATGGAATACGGTATCCTGGCCGCCTTGATCAACAACGCGGCGCTGCTGCTGGCCCTGTCCGTGATCCATGAGCTGGCCTTCTTTTTGCCGGCACGGTATGGCCGCCTTCGCCCGGTCCTCAGCGGGCTTCTCATCGCTGCCGTATGCGGCGCCGTGATGGCAGTGCCTTTCGTGCTCCAGTCCGGCATCGTCTATGACACCCGGTCCATCCTGATCAGCGTGGCCGCGCTGATATTCGGTCCGGTGCCGGCTTTGATCACGGTGGCTGCAGCCAGTGTTTTCCGGATCATCATCGGGGGCCCGGGCATCTGGGCCGGCCTGGCGACCATCATCGCAAGCGCCCTGATCGGCTTGGCCTGGCGGCGCTGGGTTTTTCCGGGGTTCAAAGGGTGGCAGTGGGTGAATGTCCTGGCCATGGGCATCTGCGTGCATCTGGTGGTGCTTGCCTGCCAGCTCCTTTTGCCTTCCCCGGACAACCTGCGCATCATCGCGGCGATCGCCCTGCCGATGATGCTGGTTTATCCGGCGGCGACTGTCATGCTCAGCCTCCTGCTGCTGCGCCTGAAGGCATCCAGGCAAGCGCAGGCGCAGCTGGCCCAGTCCGAAGCAAGGTTCAAGCTGCTCTTTGAGCAGGCGCCGCTTGGCTACCAGTCGCTGGACATCAACGGAAACCTGCTGGCGGTGAACCAGCAGTGGTGTGATTTGCTGGGATATTCCCAGGGCGATGCCATCGGCAAGTGGTTTGGGGATTTTCTGCCCCCGGAAGGCAGGGAGGCCTTTGGGCACAGGTTTCCCCTGTTCAAGCAGCGGGGCCAGATCCGGACCGAGTTTGAAATGCTGCACAGGGACGGCAGGCGGCTGTGCATTGCCTTTGAAGGCAGGATCGGCTACGGGCCGGACGGGGCGTTCAAGCAGACGCACTGCATCCTGCAGGATGTCACCAGCCAGAAGGCGGCCGAAGAGGCCCTGAATGAGAGTGAACGCAGCAAGTCGGTTCTGCTGGCCAACCTTCAAGGCATGGCCTACCGGTGCAATTTTGACCGCGACTGGACGATGCAGTTCGTGTCCTCCGGCTGCCAGGCATTGACAGGCTATCAGCCGGAGGACCTCATCGGAAACCAGCGCGTTTCCTTCAATGACCTGATATCGCCGGAATTCCGTGAAATCGTGTGGGACAAATGGAGCCATGCCCTTGCGGAACGGAAGCCTTTCCGCCTTGAATATGCCATCATCACAGCCCGGGGAGAGCGGAAATGGGTGCTGGAAATCGGGC
>JAAYJP010000124.1 GCA_012522875.1 Clostridiales bacterium
AGATGTAAACACATCAAATGAGGCAGCGTTAAGCCGCTTCTTCGCGGTTGATCTTCTCCAATCCTTCGGACAACTTAACGAAAGGGAGAAACAACTGATCCGGCTTCGTCATATTGATGGGATGGAATATGAGGACATCGCGTTGATTCTGGGGATGAAAGAGGCGGCAGTTCGTACCGCTTTATCTCGCGCGCTGAAGCATCTGGCAGATTTGGCAAATGCTATAGACAGGGCTGAATTAATATGAAGAAAAACCATAGAAAGGATGCCCGAACCGTTCAGGCGGAAAACGACTTCACCAAACGCGCCTATGACCTATGGGGCGAGCTGCAACTTGAAAAAGAGACAGATGAGCTTCTGCAGCAAATCCAGACAGAGCAGGCAACAAGCTGCAATCCCGAAATGGAGTTGTTCTTTTCAAAGAACGACTCGAGATACCTGGCCCTCATCGCGAGGCATGTTTCAACGCACAAACGCCGGCATTTCATACGTGTTATATTACCAAAGATTGCGCGAGCTGCGGCAATGCTCATCGCTGTCATTGCACTGATGGGCGGCGCAGCCTTGGCAGCCAGCCCGTATCTGCGCGTCCAGGTCATGCGCCTGCTGACGCGAATCACCCCGGAGTACACTGAACTTCGGCTGGTGGAGGACGAGGCTGGGTCCTTTATGGTTCCTGCAGATTGGAAAGGGACTCATTACCTCTCGTATATGCCTGAGGACATGGAAATCGTTCAAGTGACGAGTTCCGGCGGATCCCATATTGTCGTGTACCGGGGAATCACTGACAGAAACGCCGTCGTTAATTTCCTGGAGGGGGGTCCGGGCGGCGTCACGAACGTGGACACGGAAGGTGCAGTTGTCCTGGAAACGGATGTTAGGGGACAGACCGCAACGCTTGTGAGGAAAGTGAACAGCCTGCAGGTCTATTGGACCGACGGGGCGCACATGTACATGGTCAGCGCCAAAGGGGTTGGCGAAGAGACTGCGCTGCAGATAGCTCGCAGCGTACAACCGGTAAAATAAAAAGGGGTTCCTGTAACAAAACCGACCTCCTTTTCGTTTAGTGGTGTAGAAGGATGAAAAGGAGGTTTTCATATGCGTTTTGGAACGAGGCGCCTGGTCCGGGCTGCGGTGGCGATTCTGTTGTGCGCAGTCGTTTTTTCGATGGTGCCGGCTAAGGCAGTTGTGCCCGGAACAATTGATTTGATCCCGACGAAACTTCGGTACAACTACACTGACGCGATAGGGGTTGACCTCACTTTCAACGGTGGTACCGCCCAGTGCTCGGGATTCGTCTTCCCTTCCGGCTCGTACGACGTCTCTGCGACATTGACACTTTACAGGCAGGTTGTTTCGGGGTGGCAATACGTATCCTCATGGTACGGCAGCGAAACGGGCGGGATGCCTGTCATCGTCACCGGCGCCGCTTCGGTGGGAAGCGGAACGTACAAACTGGTGATTCGCGGGAATGTTAGCAACCTTGAATATCCAACAGCATCTGTCATCAAAATAAAGTAGGATTGAACAACTTTTCACAACATCTTATCCTGCCAGGTATATGTGCTTCTTGTATGTCATTCGTACGTCCTGAAATCATCTGTGTTGCATCTTCTTGTTTTGTTGTCAGAACGCGAAAGGCATGATTTTTTTGAACGCACCGGTGAAAACGGAAGGGGGTGATTCCAGTGAATAGCTGATATTGGCTGCCTTGTATGAGAGATGCTGTCTGAAACGTTTCTTCAAACGACAATACATGTAAAAAATGAACATTTATCGGGAGGAGAGAATGAAAAGCAAATTCGCCAAGGTGCTCTCCATTGTTGCCGCTTTACTCTTGTTGGGAGCGGGTTCGGTGTATGCCGTCGTTAGTACGCTCTCCCCAGGGCCTTATAATGGGACTGCCAGTTCTGGCACAGTAACAAAAACGACCTCTGGAAACCCATCAATGTATGTGAACTCCATTCAGAATATGACTCAAAGCTACTTCTGGTGTCGCCTCCGCTCCGGGAGCGACGCAGCAACACCGGCATACAAATTTACGTCAACTGGTTCGAAATCGATGTACTATCTGTCTGGTCAAGGCCAGGTAGGGGATCCCATCTTTGTAAGGGTACAAACGCACGCGGATGAAGCGAATACTATTACTGTACAACTTACCTGGTATCCGTAAAGAATATTGCCCCAATGGAGGTTATCTCTATTGGGGCATTTCACATGAAAGGATGAACTGATGACGATGAATAAAAAGCCATATCTCATGTTTTTGCTTTGTTTGGCCCTCATCCTCGCAGCCTGCGCGCCGCAGCAGGAGGCGGACTTAGGCGGTAGCGCGGATGTTTCACCGCCAGCCAGCGTAACGTTTCCACCCGAACCTACCGCCCCGCCTTCTGCCAAGGTAGAAACAGCTCATGAACCATTGGCAGACTCTAATGTGACAACGCCCCAGACAGACATTTGGGGAGCAAACAGCCTGCCGACCCAGACGAGATGGATTTCAGAAGTCCGTAGATTCGGGAACGTGGATATTTGGGTGAATATGCAGGAACCGGCTCCGTTCCCGGACAAGACACACGTACTTAAGGTAAAGATCGCAGGTGTCGTAAATACTATCAACATGGAAGATTTTCTGTCTACATTACAGCTTTCCGCGTTGCCCGCCGGGTTCAGCGTCAATATGCAGCACGAGGGCTTGCTGTATGGTCCATCTGATAGTATGGAAATTGATATCGCCCCGGTTCCGGTTGGCGATTATCCGGAGGACCTGACTGGGTATGCCGACCCCGTATATCGGCTGAGTGAATGGAGCCAGCCAATTATTTGGACTGCCGACCAGCAGGCTATACTAAAAGCCGCCAACGCAGGTGTGCTCGCCCAACACATCGCGCAGAACCTTGGTGTTTCCACTGCCGCTCCGAGTGTGCTCTACCGTACTCCGCTGCTGGATGGGCGTATGGCTACTGCGCTGTTCTTGCCATACCTGCTGCGCGGGCTTCCCATGCAGAGTGAGCACACTGTACATGACAACTGGAGGGAAGCCGGCGGCCGGGAATGGGGCTATGTGCCTCGGCAGGGCATGCGTATCACCGTGCTGGATGACGGACAGGTATACCGTATTGACGTGCCGCCATCGCCGGTGGAAACGGGAGTGCTTGATGCGGAACCGAAGTTCATCTCCTGGTCGGACGCGCTGGTATATGTGATGGCTTCCGCCAATATCAGAAGCCTTTCTCCCGGTGCAACTGGGTTCGCGCTCGTGGCGGCGCGAACTTGCTTTGTTCTCAACCCGATTCCGGGGTCCTTTGATGAATATGAGGCCGTGCCTGCGTATGAGATGTGCTTCCGTTTTTACGACAGGGGTAACGCCTCCCAGCTTGAGCAGTTCCTGTCGGTATGGTCGTTTTACGTGGACGCGCGAACGGGTAAGGTTTTCAGGCGATGATGAGTTGTGTGTACAATGAACTGAAAAGGGCTGTATTCCGGTGGTCATTCCTGGCGGGAGTGGCGCTGCAAGGATTCCTTTTATGGCTGGGGGCGTGGGAGGACTGGGGCTTCCGGGACCAGGTGGACGCATTCTACCTGTTCGCGCTATCCCGGGAAAACGCGATGTTCTCGCTGTTTTCGCCGATGGCGGCGATATTGCCCTATGTGTTGGCTTTCGCAGGAGACTGGCAACACAAAGCTGTTTACTACCAGTTGCATCGCAGCGGTGTGCGACGCTATACAGTATCCCGTATCGCTGCTGTGGTCTTATCCGGCGGTCTCGCTTTAGCTACGGGTACGTTTCTCTATGCGCTGGCGTGCATTCTCCTCTCTCCCCAGGACAGCTTTATCGTGGAGGTTTGGCGAACCTATGCCGACGGCTCCTGGCTGGAGAGCGCATTCCACTCCGTTGGTGGCAGGGGATACATGTGGCTGAGCGTGGGGCTGGACGGCCTGGCCGGGATGGTATGGGCGTGTGTCGGTCTACTGGCGGGCATCCTATTTCGACAGCCTATCATCGCAGCGCTGACCACGCAAGCTGTCTACTTGATGTTCCTGCGCGTCCCCTTCCTGTCCGCGCTGTACAAGCCAAACGCGCACTTTACCCCTTCGGAAAGCAATGAAACGCTAGGGCTTGGGCGCATCCTCATGGACCAATGGCTCATCATCGCAGCGGTTTCCCTCCTGACTGCCCTTTTTGTTCGCAGGGGAGCCTTGAGGCTTGGCGTCAACCGCTCCCCGCTGCGCCGGCTCCAGCGGTACCTTCGGCTGCCAGGCGTGCTGCGGGAAATGGACGTGTGGCTGGTCGTTCTTCCCTTCTTATTGCTGCGACCGTTCATCTTCACTATGAGCACGCGGAGTGCCGCCGAGGCGCTGCTACACGGGCTGGGTGGGTTCCCATATGTGGAAATGCCAACGGCCAATGATGTCTCCCAATGGTTTTTGCTGCTGATCCCGCCCTTGATGATCTCAATGGTATCACTGCGACGGGAGGCGTCCTCCCGGTTGTACATGACGCTGTACCGATTCGGGGGCACCGCATCCTGGCTGTGGCGGCAGCTGGGGCAACAGGCGTTGATGTGTACAGTCTATGTCGTCGCGCAGGCAGCCGTGCTTCTGGGCTTAGCGGCATTGCGCGGGCTGGGATTCGGCTCCGCGGTCTTACTCCTCGCAGAGGAGGGAGCCCAGATCATAACCTTTCAAGATACGCTGCTCGTGTTGCCGCTGCTGACGGCGCATCTATGCGCTCTGTGCTTCTTCACGACGATGGCGTTCCTGCTGACAAACAGAGGCATGGCTTCGATGCTTCTGGTATTGCTGATATCCGTCGGCTCGGCGTGGCTCGTACGCATAGGGCAGTACAGAGCTTTCATCCTGGGATACACGGGGATGCTGCTGCGCAGTTCCCTTATGTATCCTGGGCACATCAACCCATGGATTCAAATCGTGATACAGATTGGGCTATGTGCGCTGCTGGCACTCGCCTGCCAAATGGCGGCAGGGTATAACAGGCGCTTTGTGCACCGGAAAGTGGGGCAGGCACATGATTGAATGCAAGTCGGTGCAGGTGGTTCTGCAGGGTAAAGACATCCTTGACGGCATCACCGTCCATTTTGCACGCGGGCGGATTCATGGCATCATCGGACGCAACGGCTCCGGCAAGACGATGCTGCTTAAGGCATTGAGCGGCTACCTGCGCCCAACGGGCGGCAGCATCCTGGTGGACGGCAAAGAGCTTTACAAGGAGATAGCATACCCTCCGTCCATGGGGCTCATCATCGAAACGCCGGGCTTCAACCAATTCACCAGCGGGCGACACAACCTGACGTACTTGGCCGGCATCCGGGGACAGATTGGCCTGGCGCATGTGAACAGCGCACTGTCCGCGGTGGGGATGTTGCAGGAGGCAGGCAAACTTGTCCGGCAGTATTCGTTAGGAATGAAGCAGCGGCTTGCCATCGCGCAGGCGATCATGGAAGACCCGGCTTTGTTGCTGCTGGATGAGCCGTTCAACGGATTGGACAAGGCTGGTCTATTGTCAATGCACACGTTGCTGCAGGAATTGCGCGCGCATGGGAAGACCATCTTGCTGGCCAGCCACAACCCTGTGGACATCCAGACGCTGTGCGATACCGTCCATGAGATGGAAGGGGGAAAGCTAGGCCGTCTGGGGACAACATTTTGACGAAATGGTAAGACACACCCTGTTGCCCCAATGCTATGTCGTTTGATACAAGGTTGATCGAACTTAAATTGAGTAAGCAATTACAGAATCAACCGCCATCAGCGGCATGGCATTCAGTGTATACTTAAGTTTGCCTTCGATCCTCTTGATGATCCAAAACGATGAAGACTCCCAGCGACTGATAGAGATGTATCATCAATATAAGCGGCTGATGTTCAAAGTCGCACAACAATATTTCCCTCATGATCATCATGAAATGGAAGATGTGATCAGTGATGCCATCCTCAAGATGATAGACAACTTCTCCACAATCAGCGCGGTGCCCTGTAACAAAACTGCCTCCT
>JAAYJP010000125.1 GCA_012522875.1 Clostridiales bacterium
AAAGCGCCGTGCCCTCCGTCCTGCCTGAAGCCCTGCAAAGCGTGAAACTGAAGTTTGGCATGCCCTATGCTGTGGCTTCCTGGCTGGGGAGCGACCAGAAGGTCCTTCTGTATATCAATTGCCCCGTCAGCTACAAAACCAATCTGGCGGGCCTGGCGCCCTTCTTCTTTGATGACCCGGCTTACCTGGCACGGCTCTCAGAACTCCTGCCGCTGATGGACTAGGCAACAATCCAGGAGAACCTGCCAAAAAGGAGGTATGAACATGAAAAGGCTGCTGGAAACGCTGGCAGCGTTGGCGTTTGCAGGTGTTGTGCTTTTCACAATTGCCGGTTCCGCCGGGGATGGTTTTCCCCTGGCGCCGGATATGGCAAAGGCCGGCGGCATGCAGCTGATCCCTGGCAAGGAGGATCTTCAGCTGGGCACAAAGCCCCCCTGACCTTGGAGACGATTCCCGTTTTTGAGATGGAACCCTTCAAGCCGGTCATCACCGATGGCGGCAGCGACGGCACCTATTGGGGCCCTGAATTTGAAGAACCGACCAATGAGCCCATCCCGGATGGTCAAACCTGGGACACGGTGACCCGCCGGCCCGATGACGGCCTGGAGGAGGAAACAACGCAGCGGATCACGGACCCCCCCGCTGTGACGCAGCCGCCTGAAACCCATCGCGGCGGCGGGAAATACCTCACCGGCGAAGGCCCGCTGTTTCTGAGTTTCCGGCGGGACCTGACCGATAATCCCCTGATGTTCACGCCCATGGACTTGTCCCTTGACGGTGAATACCGTTTTCCCCTGATCGGCTCCACCATGCAGGTGGTGGGCGAAGCCAAAGCCGAGGTGCGCTCGGGCATGGCAACGATTACCTACAGCCTGTTTGGCGGCGTGCAGATCAACAGGGAGAAGGAGTTCTTCACCTTCTTCCCGGACATCCGAAGCGTAAAAACCATCGTTCCTGAAAAACTGCAGGACGTGAAGATGGCATTCGGCATACCTTACAGCGTGGCGTCCTGGCTGGGGAGTGACCAGAAGGTGCTGTTGTACATCAACTGCCCTGTCTCGTATGATGCGGGACAGGCAGGCCTTCAGCCGTTTTCCCTTCAGGACCAAGGCTATTTGGCACGCCTGTCAGCGCTTCTGCCCCTGATGGATTAAGTGTTCTCCCAAAGGCAAGGGCCCCTGGCGCTTATGCCGCCCGGGGCCCTTATCTGCCATTTGCCTGCTGCCAAAAACGTGCTGCCATTTATACCGCGGTGCAGATACCGTTTCAGAGCGGCTTGCGGAAGCAAATCAACCGGCCTGCTTCCAGAAAGCCATTTTTCAAATGGAAGCGCAGGCTGTCGGTGTTGTTCAGCGCACAGTCGCTGGCGAATTCGCGCAATCCCCGTTCCCATGCCCAGGACTCACATTTGGTGAGCAGCTCTGAAGCGATGCCGCGCCCGCGGTGGGTATTCCTGACTGAAATCCTCTCCAGGCAGCCCACAGGGCTTGTGCTGGTGCCCTCCACATATTCCCGGCGAATCCGAACCTGGGTAAAGCCCAGCGCGTTGCCGTCCTCCAGCCAAAGGAAATACGCCGCATCGCCGCCCTCAAGCGTTTGCGCGATCTCCTCCCGAAGGACAACTGGCGGGTTGTCCGGCCACAGCAGCAGGGCCAGTTCCAGGAGCCTGTCCAGGTCTTCCAGGCCGGCGGCTGTTATCATCCCGGGACTCCCTTTGCCATGCGTGTTTTACCCGCAAGCCTGGAACGGCTTTGTTTCACGTGAAACATCCGGGCCGGATGCCTGGCGATGCTGCCGAAAGATTCAGGTTTCCTCAAACTGGCTCTCATACAGATCCCTGTAACGGCCGCTCTGGCGCATCAAATCATCATGGGTGCCCATCTCGGAGATGTTTCCGTCATGCATCACCAGGATGAGGTCCGCCTCCTTGATGGTGGAGAGGCGGTGGGCGATGACAAAGCTGGTGCGGCCCTGCATGAGGAAATTCATGGCGTCCTGGATGCGCTTTTCAGTAAGGGTGTCCACATTGGAAGTCGCTTCGTCCAGGATCAGCAGGGGCTTGTCTGCCAGCACAGCCCGGGCGATGGTGAGCAGCTGCTTTTGCCCGGCGGAGATGTTGTCCGCCTCCTCGCTGATCTCCATGCCATAACCACCAGGCAGCGCGCGGATGAAGTGATCGGCATGGGCGCGGCGGGCGGCCTGTATGACCTCCTCATCCGCAGCCCCAGGCCGCCCGTAGCGGATGTTCTCCATCACGGAGCCCGAAAAAAGCCAGGTATCCTGGAGCACCATGCCAAAGGGCTTGCGGGC
>JAAYJP010000126.1 GCA_012522875.1 Clostridiales bacterium
CTCATCCGCGTTTTTATAGTCCCGGATCTCCTCAAGCTGTCCTGCGGCGCCGGCCAGGTCGCTGCCATTGAGCAGCGCCAGCGCCTGCTGGTACACCGCCTCCTGCCATTTCTGCCTGGCGTCCTCATAGTCCCCCAGCCTCTGGAAGATAGGCATGGCGGACGCCTGGTCCCCCTTCTCCAGCAGCTGGTTTGCCTGGGTGTAGAGGGCCTGCTTCAGGTAGTCCCCGCTGCGCTCATATTCCCCCAGCACCACAAAACGGTCGATGGCGGCCTGCACTTCCCCCGCTTCCAGCAGGGCGATGGCCTGGTTGTACTGGGCCCGCTTCATTTCTGTTTCAGCCCCCGGATAATCCGGGATCATGGCGAAGGCCTCGGCAGCGTTTACATAGTCCCGCTGATTGCTCAGCGCGATGCCCAGATCAAAACGGGCCCTGGGCGCCAGCTCCCCAGCGTCCTGATAGTCCCCGGCCAGGAGGAACAGGTCAGCCGCTTCCTGAAGCTTCCCGGCCGCCTGGGCTGAAAGCGCCAGGTTGTAATGGCTCTGCTGCATGGCAAGCAGGCTGCCGGGGATATCCGGCGCGTCCTCAAAATGCAGGACCGCGCCCTGCCAGTTGCCCGCTTCCTGCTCCTTGAGCCCCATGCGGTAGGAGGCTTCCTGGGAAAGGATCGCGCTGTCCCGGTAGGCCAGGATCTGCTCGAACTTCTCCTTGGCCTGGGCCAGCTCCCCCTGCTGAAGCAGCAGGATAGCCGGCTCATACAGGCACTCGGAGGCCCGCCTGAAGGCATCCAAATAGTCCCCCGCCAGGAGGAATTTCTCCGCTGCCAGGTCATAGTCATTGGCCGCAAAAAGCTGTTCCCCCCAGCCGTAGTAGACCTCCTGGAGCTTCAGCCGGGCATTTTGCAGGTCAGGCAGTTGCTGGAGCAAGCCCTCCGCCAGGGCGTATTCCTTTTTCTCCAGGTGCGTAAGCGCCGGCAGGTAGAGGCTGTCCTGCGCCAGTTTGGGGGCGTCCTTGTAGCCTTCAAGGGCCAGCAGCTTCTCCCGGGCGGCAGGATACTCCAGGTTGTCCATCAGCGCGCGGGCCCAGAGATACTGGGCCTCTTCCGCCATTTCCGAACTGTCCCCATAGTCCCCCAGCTCCCCGTAAAGCGCCACCGCTTCCTCGAAGCTGCCGGCCTGGGACAGCAAGCCGGCGCGCGCATATTTGCTCTGCCTGAAGCGCTCGGCGCTGTCCTGATAACCGCCCAAAGCGGCATACAGGGCTTCAGCGCTGCGCAGTGAGGTGACCGTGGCAGTCCCCGCCAGGTCATTGGCCTTCAGGTAGTCCGCCTCCCGGGCCATCTCCCTGGCATCCCGGTAGTCCGCCAGTTCCAGGAAGCCTGCCTTGGCCCGGTCATAGTCTTTGCGTTTCAGCGCCTGTTCGGCCTGGTAGTAGCTGTAGGCCGGGATACCATGGAAATACACCAGGTAGGCCCCCGCCAGGAGAATCACCAGGCTGGTTAAAGTGATCAGCGCGCGCCGCGTGCGCTTTTTGCGCTGCCGCTCCTTTTTTTCCCTGGCTTCCTGCATGCGCCCGGCTTCCGCCCGGGCCGCGCGGGCCTTTTCCTCCATCTCGCTGTCCAGGCGGAAAATCACCGTTTCAATGGCGGCCTTGTTAAAACGGGTGAACTGGGCATGCTTCTCCCGCCCGCAGCGCAGGCACTGGGAGGCGTTGGGTGCGTTGGGCCGGCCGCACACGCACACCCAGACGGCGCCCTGGTCGCTGGGGTAGCCCAGGGCGTCTTCGCCGGCCAGCTGCCTGAGCACATCCAGCTGCCGGGAAGGGGCCAGGCGGTTGTCCTGGTATTCGCTCATCTCCGCGGCGCCCCGGCGCCACACCGTGCCGTCAGAAAACCAGACCTTTTCAATGATGAAGTCAAGGCTGTAGGCCGTCTCCCCATCCTCAACGGACACCAGCACCTCAAAGGCGCTGTGCGCCTCCCCCGCCAGGCCCTGCACCCGCTCCACCTGGCGCTGGGTTTGTTCCCCCTTTTCGTCAAAGCTCAGGAAAGCCGCCTGGATGGACGTCACCGGCTTGTCTGAGAGGTTGAACATATGGAGGCTGACCACGGGATAATCCGCGGTGGGCATTCTGAAATGCCACAGCTCCACCGGGCAGGAAAGGTCAATCTTCATCTTGTTACCTCAATCAGGGGCGGGCCGGGGGCTCACAGGTAGGTGAGGGACATGCTCGCCAGCTTATCATCCATGAATGTCAGCACCAGCCCGGCGGCACCATGATCCGAGCCGATCACATAGTAAAGGCTGACATAGCCGCTGCCGGATACCATCGTGCCATAGGGCGGCGTCTGCCCCTCGCCATACAGGGTGCCGCCCTCCACGGGCAGTTCCTCCCCATGGGCAAAGAGGCTGATGGCCTGGGCCAGGCTCTGGCCCAGCCTGAGGCCCCGGGGGCCGTCAAAGCTTCCGGCGTTCACCGTGATACGCTCAGCCCGCGCGCCCTTTCCGCCTTCTTCCAGGCTGAACACCGCCTCAACCCCCGGCCACTGAAGGGTGACAAGCGTGCCGCCTGCGCTTTTGGCCTCTTCCTCATACTCAGGCGCGCCCAGGACAGCCTGGGCTGTTTCCGGCGTCAGGTCAAAGAAGTCCAGGCCGCCTATCTCCATGTCCTCCCGTTCAAGGGGGCTGCCGGGCTGGCCCGCGTTCATGACCACGCTGTTCTCTTCCTGAAGCGCCGCCAGGCGGCCAAGGGCCTCCTGGGCTTCCGCCTGGCTCAGGGGCACGAGGTTCAGGAAGGAGCGGATAGCGCGCACCCGGCCTTGCGAGATGGTGTACTGCATCCCGGCACGGGCCACGCCGCCGTCCACCTGGTGGTAGACATTGTACTCAACCAGGCTCAGCGTCTGGCCGTCCCGCACCACAAAGCCGGTGTAGACCACGGCCGGAAGCTCACCCGCGATGTAGAGCACAGCGCTGTCCTGATTGCCTGCCAGGTAGGGATTGTCGTTGGAGTAGGCTTTCAGCAGTTCCTCCACAGGGCTGTCCACGGTGACGCCCCGGGGGTCCTTCAGCTGCGCATCCTGGCCAGCCTCCAGGGTCA
The DNA here is from genome assembly GCA_012522875.1 of Clostridiales bacterium. GTDB lineage: Bacteria > Bacillota > Clostridia > Christensenellales > Aristaeellaceae > UBA6115. Next base: position 3,101 of record JAAYJP010000126.1, read on the forward strand.
CCGCGGCGCCCAGCACCACGGAATCCGTGCTGATATCCCCGCTTGAGAGGGTCAGCTCATAGCCCTGCCCCAGGGCCAGCCAGGCGTCTCCCGCCTGGCGCAGGGTGGGTTCTTCTGCCTCGGCGCGGCCCAGGACGCCCGCATTGAAGCTTTCGATCTCGGCCAGCGCCAGGGGCGCAGGCGCCGCCTCCGCCAGGGCCAGGCCGGATACAGCCAGAAAAAGGGCTGCCAACAGGGCTGTCAAGCGTTTCATGCTTGTTTTCCTCCTTGGGGGACCTTTGCCTTGTCCCCCGCCTTCTTGTTTCCAAAGCCCATGGACAATGCGTCCACCGGGCAGACATTCACGCAGTCTCCGCAGCGCACGCACTCAGCGTGGTTGAGTTCATGGATCGGATCCAGGGCCATGCCGCAGGCCCGCTTGCAGGCGCCGCAATTGATGCAGGCCGCCTCATCCAGGCGCAGCCGGTAGAGCGACACCGGGTTGAGCGCCGCATACACCGCCCCCAGGGGGCAGAGATACTTGCAGAAGGGGCGGTAGAGCACCACTGAAAGCAATATAACGGCCGCCAGCAGCGACATCTTCCAGTAAAACAACGCGCCCACATTATATTGGCTGGCGCCGCCCGGGTCAATCAAGTCAACGGCGGGGGCGGCGGGGAGCGTGAGCTTAAGGTTCCCGCCCGTTCCCTCAGCCCCCGCCCCCACAGGCGGGAAAAGCACCAGGGGCACCGCCCCTTCCAGCGTCCCGGCGGGGCATACCAGCTTGCAGTAGTAAGGGCTGGATTCCCCGGCGGGGTTGGCCAAAACCAGGGGAAGGAGAATCACCAGCACCACCAGCACCACATATTTCAGCGCCCGAAGCGGCCGGTCTCCCCTGAAGGTCCTTACCTTGCGGGGGAAGGGGATTTTGTGCAGCAACTCCTGAATCATCCCAAAGGGGCACAGAAAGCCGCAGACCATGCGCCCCAGCGTCGCGCCCAGGAGCAAAAGGAAGCCAAAGAGGTACAGGGAGAGGTTGAAAGCCCGGCTGCCAATCACCGCCTGAAGGGCGCCGATGGGGCAGGAGAGCAGCGCCCCCGGGCAGGAATAGCAGTTGAGCCCCGGGTGGCACAGCAGCTTCAGATCGCCCTGGTAGATTTTGCCCGCGGCAAAGCCCGTGACATAGGAATTCGTCAGGGCGGCCACAAACAGCTGGATGATCCGCCGTCCCCTGACGAATACCGTTTTGCGCCCCTTAGCCAACGCCGATGCACTCCAGGCAGATCCTGATCGCCTTGTTGAGCACCACCGCCGCTTCACCCCGCAGGGCGCCGAAAACAATCATCACGGCACCCGCAAGGGCCAGAGGGAACCAAAGTCTGTCAACCGCCGTTTTTCTCAAGGCCTGTGTCCTCCAGGTATTTCAGGAAGCCGTCGATTTCCGCCCGCCACCCCGCCAGGTCCCGGGAACCGGGAATGACGCCGGCCACAGTGCCGTCCCCATCGATCAGCCAGGTGGTGGGGAAAACAGTCACCTGCAGGCCATAATCCGGCATATTCATCAGCACGAACAGGTTGGCGTCGGGGTTGACCAGCGGGAAGGTGAGCCCCAGGTTATCAGCCAGCGCCCGGGCAGCCTCGTTCTGTGCCTCCCAGGGCACCAGCTCATCATTCTCCACCGTCATGCCCTCGGCATGCAGGCCGATGATGGTGATTCTGTCCGCATATTCATGGGCCAGCTCCTGAAGGTGGGGCATTTCCACCACGCAGGGGTTGCACCAGGTGGCCCAGATATTGACGAGCGCCGGTTTCCCCTGGAACACCTTAGCGTCAAAGGGCTCGCCATAGATGTCGAAAAGCTCGAGCTGCGCGAAGAAATTGGCGGGCTCGGTTTCCGGGGCGGCCTCAGCCGGGGCGGCCAGGGGAACCATGAGCATCAGGGCCGCCACAAGGGCCAGCCAGGAAAAGCGACGGATCGTATTCTTCATAGGGAACTTTCCTTTCCGTCCTGGTCGATGCGCGCCAGGACCCAGGGCGCCGGGATTATCTGCCCGGAAGAGAGGGTGAGGGCGTTCAGCAGCGCTTCCTCCGCCTGCTCCGCCAGCTTTTCGTCATTGTGGAAAAGGCGGGCCACTTCCTCCCCGGCCTCCACCCGGTCACCCAGGCGCCTGAAGGTCATATACCCCACCGCCGGGTCGATGACATCATCCTTCCGCTTTCGCCCGGCCCCCAACAGCCTGGCCGCTTCACCGGCCAGCTCGGTGTCCATCGCCCGGAGCCAGCCGGAATCCCTGGCCAGAACCGGCCGCTCATGGCGCGCCCGGGGCAGGCGCCCCGTATCGCGGCACACCCGGGCGTCCCCGCCCTGGGCGGTGATCATCTCTGCCAGCTTCGAAAGGCCCTGCCCGCTCTCAAGCGCCACAACCAGCATTTCTTCAGCCTGCTCCGCCGTATCCGAAAGGCCCGAGAGCAGGAGCATCTGGCTTCCCAGCGCCAGGGCCACCTGAAGCAGGGGTCCCTTCACCCGCCCGGACAGCACCTCAATGGCCTCCCTGACCTCCAGGGCGTTGCCCACGCGGCTGCCCAGGGGTTCATCCATCCGGGTGATCAGCGCCGACATCCTGCGGCCATTTCGCCGCCCGATGTCCACCATGGCCCGGGCCAGAAGCAGGCTGTCCTCCCGGGTTTTCATCAGCGCGCCGGAACCGCACTTCACATCCAGCACAATGGCCTGCGCTCCCCCGGCCAGCTTCTTTGACATGATGGAGGAAGCGATGAGCGGGATGGAGTCCACGGTGCCGGTCACATCCCTTAAGGCGTAGAGCCGCTTGTCCGCCGGGGCCAGCTCCCCCGTCTGCCCCACCACACAGCAGCCCACCTCCCTTGTGATGCGCAGGAACTCTTCCTCCGGCAGTTCGGTCTGAAAGCCCGGGATGCTTTCCAATTTATCCACCGTGCCGCCCGTGTGCCCCAGGCCCCGGCCGGACATTTTGAGGACTTTTCCGCCGCAGGCGGCCACCAGGGGGGCCAATATCAGGGTGGTGGTGTCCCCCACCCCGCCGGTGGAGTGCTTGTCCACCGCCACGCCGCCCACAGAAGGCGTGAGCATATCCCCCGTATGCGCCATCGCCAGGGTCAGTTCAGCCGTTTCCCGGGCATCCATGCCTTTGAGGCGGATGGCCATCAGAAGGGCCGCCAGCTGGTAGTCCGGCGTCCCGGGGTCCTTGGCCGCGGCAGCAAATTCGCTGATCTCCCCGGCGCTTAAGGCAAGGCCCAGTTTCTTGTGGTTGATGATATCAATCAGCGCCATCGCCCCTCCATTAAATACGCTGGCGTGATTATACCATATGTTTTCCGCGGGGGACAAGGCAGAGGGTGGCAGGCAGCAGCCTGGCACGGTATAATCAACCATCAAGCTGAAAGAGGTATCCTGTATGTTTGACGCCCACCTCCATTACGCCAGGAGCCATCCGGAAGAAGCCCTGGAAAAGGTGCTGAAGGACAACGGTATCACAGCCTTTGCCCTCCAGTGTATCCCCCAGGAGGATGTAAAGCCGGTTACGCCGGATGCGCTCAGGTTCAAGCGCCGGCACCCGGGGCGCTGTTTCGTGCTGGGGGAGTTGTCCCGCCTGGTGTACCTGCGTTTTCAGGATGAACCGCGGGCCCTTGGGGGCAGCCTGGTTTCCCAGGCGCAAAAGCTTCTGGACGCTGGCTGTGACGGCATCAAACTCCTGGAGGGAAAGCCGGACATCCGCCGCAGGTTCCCCATCCCGGACTTTGACAGCGCGGGATGGGCGCCTTTCTGGGAGTTCGCGGAAGCGGAGGGCGTCCCCCTCACCCTGCACCTCAACGACCCGCCTGAATTCTGGGACAAAAGCCGCATGAACCCCTATGCCGTCCAGCAGGGCTGGTTCTATGGCGAGGACACCGTCAACAACCTGGAACAGTACCGCCAGATGGACGCGGTCTTGGCCCGGCATCCCAAGCTGAAGCTCCAGCTGGCGCACTTCTATTTCCACTATGATTATCTTGAGGGCCTGGCCGGGATGCTGGAAACTTGCCCCAACCTGCGCCTTGACCTGACGCCGGGGGTGGAAATCTACTACAGCCTCTCTGCCAATCTTGATGCCGCCCGGGATTTTTTTGAAAGGTTCTCCGGCCGCATTCTCTTTGGCACGGACATCGGCAGCCGTGCCGCCATCGCCTGCCCGCCAAAGGCGCTTGACCCCCTGGAATCGGCGCCCCGGGTGCGGCTCATCCGCCAGTTCCTTCAGACGAAGGGCCCCTACACCCTTGAGCCGGACGGCCGCTACCTCTTCAACATCCCCAGCCGCCGGATGGCGGGGCTGGACCTCCCCGGGGATATCCTCCAAAAAATCTATGAAGCCAACGCCTGGGCGCATTTCGGCAAGCTTCCCCGCCCTGTGCCGGAAGGCGGGCCGGAGGAACTGGCGGCAATGTTTGCCCACGCCAATGAAAACGGCCTGTAGGTTGGGAAAAAGGCCCCAATAAAGATGTCAGTGCGTGTCACCTGCCCTCTGTGTTAGGCTCAGCCCAAAGGGGGGGATCAGATGGCAGACAAACAGATCAGCGAGATCAAGGCCCTGGCGCTTCATCAGCTCAGGCAGCTGGCGGAGGAGGGCAAACTGTCGGCGGCGGACCTGCTCCGCGTGCTGGCCATGCCGGAGGGCCAGGAGGAGGTGGGCGGGGACTTTGTCATCCGCCTGACAGAGGATTGAGGGGAGATGATCCCCGCCTCCTGGTGCCCCAAAGCGCCTTCAATCAAGCCTTTCTGCCCCACCTTCAGGCCCGGGAGCGGGTGCAGATTTACTTTGGCGGTGCCGGTTCGGGCAAGAGCGCCTTCCTGGCCAGCCGCGTGGCGCTGGACGCCCTGTGCGGGCGCAATACCCTGGTGGCCCGGAAAGTGGCCCACACGCTCAAATCCAGCTGCTTTGCTGAGGTCAGCAAGGCCATCCGCCGCCTGGGACTGGGCGGCTTTTTCAAAGCCAACGCTTCAGACCTGACGGTCACCTGCCCAAGGAACGGCGCGCAGATCCTGTTCACCGGGCTTCAGGATGTGGA
>JAAYJP010000127.1 GCA_012522875.1 Clostridiales bacterium
CAAAAAAATCCATGCAGTGGTTGTTGGCGGTGTTCACAGCGTCTATGCCGCTGTGCAGAAGCACCTGGGCATATTTGGGGTCCGCCCGCAGGGGGATGCGCTTGTCCACATGCTGGCGGCTTTGGGTAAACACCACTTCCAGGTTGGCGAAGGTGAAGTCATCCGCCTCCAGGTGATCCCGTACCAGGGAGAAAGGCCAGCCGAAACCCTGTTCATCCACGGTGTGGGTGTAGGTGCCGGGGTGATTGGCAATGCCGGAGATTTCTCCAATGCTGCAATCTCCCACAAAGGACAGTACCAGGGTCTGTGCCCCTGCGTTAAGGCTGAAGAGGCACAGCAGAAATGCGGCCAGCGCTTTTTTCATCATCGGGCGTTTCTCCTGTTTTTTCCGGGCAAATATATCACGCGCCCCCGCCGGCGTCAACCGGGAGGGCGCGTGAAATGGAAAGGAGGGGGGTGTTACTGCGCAGCGGCCCGAAACGCCTCAAAGAAAGCGGGGCATGACCAGGTGCCGCAGGCGCTGAGCGAGGAACCGGAGACGGCCATCTGGAGCACCAGGCCGTTGGGATATTGAATCAACAGCGCCTGGCCGGTTTCGTTCAGCTGGTTTCCCTGGAAAACAGCCTGGGAGATAAGGATATCCATCAGTTGAGAGGCCAGGCCCGGATCGGTGACGGTTCCCACGCCTGAAAGCTGGAGCGCGTGGGCACCCCCGGGCAGCGTATCCCGGAGGGACTCGCCGCCCACCAGGGCTAAGCCCGCGAAGGCAACGCGCTGAAAGGCACGCATCCGGCCATCCACCATGGCGCCTACGGCGCCGCCGCCCATGTGGTCAAGGGCATAGACACTTTCCCCGGCTTTCACCACGCTGCTGAGGGTCTCCCCGCTGCGGTCAAGGGCGGGCTCATCGGTGGTGAGGGCCACTGTGCCCAGGGCCTGGCCGGTTAAGGAGCTGATGTCATCGGGGTTGTTAAGCAGCCGGTAATACCGGCCATCCAGTCGGATCAGGGGGAAATTACCGCTGCTTCCCCTGGCCCACACGCCCTGGTAGGCGGGGGCCGCTTCCCGGGAGAGGACCAGGCTGCCCTGCGGCACATCGGCGATAAAGCGTGTCCCCTCCGGCAGGCTGCTTTCCAGGCCCGCCTGCTGGTGGCTGACCTGGGGAATGGTTTGTGAGGGTGCCCGGCCCAGGGTCAGGGCGCCAAGGCCGATGACCAGCGCCAGGGAAAGGGCAAACGCAAGTACCCGGCGCGGTCCGCTGACCCTGGCCGGGCGCCGGGCGGCGCCATTAAGCAGGCCCGGGTCCGCGCGCAAACCGCCCAGGGTTTCCTCTGCCACTTGGGGGAGTTGATCAAGTCGGATCAAGGGGATCGCCTCCGTCAAAAAATTGTCTCAATTTGTTCCGGCCGCGGGAAAGGCGGCTGGAAACCGTGCCTTCAGGCAAGCCCAGGATTTCCGCGGTCTGGCTGATGGAATAGTTCTGGTAGTAGTACAGGAGGAAAATCTCGCGCTCTCCCGCCGGCAGGGCGCCAACCGCCTGCATCAGGGCTTCTTTCTCCGTCAGGTTCTCGATCTCGTCGTGGGCCGGGATAATTTCCAGTTTTTTGCTGCCCAGAAGCACACGCTTGTGCCAGCTGGATCGCCAGAGGTCCCGGCAGCGGTTGAGGGCAACTTTCAGAAGCCAGGCTTTTTCCTTGCCGGGTACCAGCTCGGGGTTGGCCTGCATCAGGCGGACGAACACATCCTGGGTAACATCCTCGGCGTTGGCCCGGTTGCCCAGGTAAAAGTAGCTCACCCGCAGCACATCAGTGGCATAAAGCGCGTAGAGCGCTTCCACCTGCCCGGGGTCCATGCTGCCGGAATACCCGCTTTCATTCATTCAACGCTTAACCGCTTTCTTTTCATGCAAGGGGAACCGGAGGATTCCCCTGCCTGCCATTATAGCAAAAAAAGGAGAGGCCTGACAGGCTGCCTCTCCTTAAAAGGTCTCTTAGCTGTTGCTGTGCCGGTCGCTGCGGCGGCGGCGGGTTTCTTCCCCTGGCTGGCTGCTGTTGGCCTGGGGCTTTCCTTCAGGCGTGGCCGTGCCATTGGCTGTGCCCTGAACCGGAGGTGCCTTTGGTGTCTGCTGCCCGGCTGGAGGGGGAGCGGAAGCCGGCCTGTAGGCCGCGGTCCCCTGAGGGGTGGCCGTGGGCGGCATCTGCCCAGGTTGGACGGGAGCCGGTGCGCCGGGACGATAAGCCGCAGTGCCCTGGTTTGGGGCGCCTGGCTGTCCGGGGAGAGGTGCGCCTGGCCGGTAGGCTGTGGTGCCCTGGCCGGGAGTGCCGGGCTGGCCGGGAGCCGGTGCGCCGGGGCGATAGGCCGCAGTGCCCTGGCTTGGGGCGCCTGGCTGTCCAGGAGCCGTTGTGCCCGGGCGATAAGCCGCTGTGCCCTGGTTTGGCCCGCCTGCTTGGCCGGGGGCCGTTGTGCCCGGGCGGTAGGGAGCCGTGCCGCCGGGATGCTGTGGCTGGCCTGGCCTGGGCGGCGCATAGGGCGACTGGCCCTGATAGGGCTGGGCGGGACGCGCCTGGGGCGTGCCGGATTGCTGGGCTGCCTGCTGGCGGCGCTGTGCCGCCCGCTGGGCCGCGCGTTTCTGGTTTTGGTTATAGAGGTGGTAGGCGTAATATCCGCCGCCGCCCAGGAGCGCGATCAGGCCAACGGCTACCCAGCCGATGGGGAACGAGGAATCGGCCTTCCGCGGCGCTTCTGTTTCCAGCACCATGAAGGTGGGCAGGGGCTCCAGGCTGGGGGCCAGGGAGGGGGAAACGCTGGGTGTGATGATGGCTTCCACCGCCGGCGTTGGCGTGCCAATGGGGTTGAAGGGCTCATAGGAAGGGTTCAGCAGGGTGGGGTTCTGCCAGACCGTGGCATTGTAGTCCTCAACTGAATTGATCTTCCCTGGCTGCACATTGGGGCTGGTGACCGCCGTGGTGTTGGCGGACAGGTATTCAGGGCTCTGGAGGTAGCTGGTAAGCTGGCCCATGGGCAGGACCTTAAAGTAACTGCTCATCACATAGCCTTCGGTACCGCCCTGGTTGATGTGGTACCACAGCCCGTCCGGCTGCTGACTGGTGCCGTATACCAGGGCAAAGGCGTTGTTGTCCATCAGTTTCAGGCTGTCAGTGTTGGTGGAAGGCCCGCGGCGCAGCCGCACGCTGTTGGCGGTGACATAGCCGTAGCTGGACGGGCTGTCCAGCGTCACCGGCGCTAAGGTGGCGGCAGGAGGCGTGGGCGTAGGGGTGCGGAGGGATTCAAGGTATGCCGCGGTCTCAGCGGCGCTGAGCATACGCAGCTGGTCGGCCCGCACGAAGCCGTATCCGGCGCCATATTGCACCAGATGCCAGGTGTCTCCCGCAACAAATTCCTGGCCGCGTACGGACACAACAGCGCTGTTTTCCAGTATGTCCAGAATCTGCGCGTTGGTGTCAGCATAAGCGCGCATGGGCACATGGTCCCCCAGGGTGATGGCGTGGCCGGTCATTTGCTGGGGCCGCTGTGTGGGGGTGGGCGAAGGGGTGGCCTGGGGCTTCAGTTTCTCCAGGTAGGGGACGGCTTGCTGATCGGAAATTCGCCTGAGCACGCTGTCAGGCAGATAACCGCTGAGGGTGAGGGCCATGGCGTCCACGCTGTTCCAGCCCTCGGCGCCTACATAGGTCTGTCCCCAGATGTACACCAGGGAATCGGCCGGCAGCGTGGCCAGGATGCTTTCATCCTGCTGTGACACGCCCGAGCGCAGCGCCACCTGGCTGATGGTGAGGGCATAGCCGTGGTAGGGCGCAGGTGTGGCTGTGACCTGGGCGGTGGGAGAGGGGGCCGGTGTGGGCGCCTGGGTAGGCGCCGCGGTGGCGGGCGGCGGGGTGGGTGTTGTGCTCTGCGGCATGGGGCTGGCCAGGGTGGCCTGATATTGGTCAGACTCCTGTTGGCTGTAGAGCCGCGTATACTGCGCCACCACAAAGCCGGTTTTGCCGTTTGCAACGATGTTATACCACACCTCGCCGTCCACCGTCTGCTGCTCATACACCCAGAACCGCTCGCCCCTGTCCAGGGTGCCGATGCGGGTGGAAGAGGAGGTGGAGGGGCTGGAGCGGAAGTTGACCCCGCCCGGGGAGGTGACCTCGCCCCAGCGGTCGATAACCGCGCCATCCGGGATGTCCGGGAGGCCGGGGGTTGCCGTGGGCGCCGGGGAGGGTGAAAAGCCCAGGATAGCGGCTGCCTCGTTGAAGGTGAGGATGCGCACCACGCTGGCTTTCAGGAAGCCCTGCTGGCCGTTTACCTCAACCAGGAACCAGTCCTCACCGGCGCGGTTTTTAAGGCTGCCGCTGATGTGTGCCAGGTCCTTGCGGCTGACGGTGCCGAGGATGTTGCCGTCCTTTATCTCCGGGGTGTTGCGGAAATTGATGTTGTCATTGTTGGGGTAGGCGTACTTGTCCTCCGCCGTGATGTCAAAGGGGATCTGGGTGGGAACAGGTGTCGGGGTGGGCACCGGCGTGGCGGTGGCGGGTTTACGGTAGGTGAAGACTACCTCCGCCTGGGAAAGCACCCCCGTTTCGCTCACCGTGACATCCACCGTGCGCTCCCCCTGCAGCAAAAGGCCATTGATGGCTTCAGGCGCTGTGACAGGGTGCGAACCAGGCTCAAGCGCTATGTCCTGGCTGGCGGAGAGGGCATTGCCGGCTTCATCCTGGAAATGCACCTTCAGTGTGACGGATTTCACAGTGATATCCCGGAATACGAAGACCACCTCCCCGGGGGAGGCCACGCCGGCAGCGTCTACTGTGACGTTCTGCTCACCAGCCCCGGTCAGTTCGTAGGTGCCTGAGTCCACCCTGGCCGGGTTGACGGCGATGAGGGTTTGCTCGCCTTCCTTGGCAGGCACATTCTCAGTGAACAGCAGGGCACCCGACTCGCTTACGTAGTTCACCGGCACCAGCGCCACTTTGGGAGCGGGAGGAGGTGTCGGGGTGGGCACTTCGGTGGAGGCGGGGGTTGCTTTGCTGTAGAAAAAAGTGAGGCTGGCGGGCGTCGCCTGGTTATCGCTCACGGATACCGGCTTGGTGGCTTCGTCGGCCAAGGCGTAGCCCTCCCTGAGGTCTTTGGGATCCGCGGACACCTGGTTGATGCCCTGGCCCAGGCTGCGGGTTTCCTCGCTGGCTACAGGCACACCCGCCTTGTCCACATAGTAGATTTTGATGTCCACATACTCGGACACAGCGGGCTTGAGTTCATACACGAAAGTGACCTCATGGGGTACGGCCCCCTGAGCATCCACCGTAATGGCAAAATGCGTGTCGCCCTTGAGGATGTAGTCGGGCTGCAGGTCTGTGGGCCAGGGCTCGATGACATGCTGGCCGGCGGCAAGGGTCTGCTGCTGGCTGCTGGCCACCTCCTGGCC
>JAAYJP010000128.1 GCA_012522875.1 Clostridiales bacterium
CCTGCCACCTCCGGCAGGGGCGCCAAAAGGTCGTATACCTCCCGCATCCCCGCCTGGGGAAGCCCCTTGAGCAACTCCCGCGCCCGGGGGGCCGTTTCCAGGCTGCGCAGCAGCGCCAGGCAATCCCGGGGGCCCAGGTTCATATAACTGAGCTTGCCCAAGAGCCGTTCCATATCATACACCCGGGCCAGGAGCGCGCCTGTTTCCTCCAGGAGCGCCAGGTCGTCCCTCAAGGCCTGCACACAGTCAAGCCGCGCCTCAATCCGCTCCCGGTCGGCCAGCGGCCCTTCCACCCAGCCCTTGAGCGTCCGCCCGCCCATGGCCGTGCGGGTTTTATCCATCACGCCCAGCAGGTGCGTATGTCCCCCGCCCCTTAGGGCACTGCTGATCTCCAGGCTCCTGAGCGCCGCTTGGGACAGGGGCATGGTATCGGCCTTTTTCAGCACTTTCACCCGGGAAATATGCTTCAGCGCCACCCTCTGGGTGTCCCCCAGGTAGCGGATGAGCGCCCCGGCGGGAGCGATGGACAGGGTGTCCGCCTGATCCAGCCCCAGGGCCTGGGTGCTTGAGGCCTCAAAGTGCTCAAGCAAAGCTTCCCGGGCCCTTTGGGGGCGGAAAATCTCCGGCCTTACCTGGCTCAGGTAGCCCTGGAAGAGCGCGCCAAGGCGCTGGGGATCGCTGGTAATCAGCTCCCGGGGGGCGTGGCGCGCGAGAAACCCGCCCAGGGCCCCTTCCCCTTCAGCAAAGGCACGCACAAAAAATTCCCCTGTGGTCACATCGCACAGTGCCGCTCCTGCCTTGTTCCCCGCAAAGTACACGCTGGCGATGAAACAGTTTTCTTTCTGGTCCAGGCTCCCTGTGTCCGGCAGGGTACCCGGGGTGACAATGCGGATGATCTCGCGGCGCACCAGTGTTTTCCCCTTGGCCGGCTCCTCCGTCTGCTCGGCGATGGCCACCTTATAACCCCGGGCGATGAGGCGGGCGATATAGCCGTCCGCCGCATGCCAGGGCACCCCGCACATGGGCGCCCTTTCCGGAAGGCCGCAGTCCCGCCCCGTAAGGGTCAGCTCCAGCTCCCGGCTGACGGTCTTCGCGTCATCAAAAAACAGTTCATAAAAATCCCCAAGCCTGAAAAACAGCAGGGCATCGGGGTTTTCTTCTTTCAGCGCCAGGTACTGGCGCATCATGGGGGTCAGTTCAGCCATCGCAAATACTCCTGGGTGATAGGGGGATTATACCATATTGCCCGGCAATCTGGCGGCGTGTTTGTTCCTGCCCGGGCCAAATGGAAGAAAAACAGGAGCCGACGGCAATCATCTGGCCGGCAGCTCCTGTTGGCTGGGGAACCGGGATGTGACACTACCTCGCGCCGCAGCCCTGGCAGCCGGCGCAGCCCTCAGGCCCGCAGCCGCCCTCCTCTTCCCCGCCTTGCAGGGCGACCTGAAGAACGCGGTTCACCTGGTCCATCAAGGCGCCAAAGCCGGCGCGCGCCGATTCCAACGCTATGATTTCCGGGTGATTGGACAGCCGTTCCTCCACCTCTTCCAGGTCCCGGCGCAGGTTGTCTTTTTCCGGCTCGCCGCCTTCCTCCAAAGACAGTGCCTCCGCCTGCTCCTGCAGATCGTTGTATTCGCCATACAGGTCCACGATAGCCGGGCTCTCCAAGGCAGCCTGCTCCAACTCTGCCATCTGCTTGAATTGGGCGCTTTCCGCCAGCATCCCGCCCAGCTCCCGGGCCTTGTCCAAAATCTGTTCCATGCTCATTGCATTATCTCTCCTTTTAATGTGTTGCTGCCAAATCCCGTGACCTTCACGGGGACAATCTGTCCGATCAGTTCCGCGCCGCCCTCAAACGTGATCCCCATGCCGCGCCCCGTTTTGCCGGACAGGCGGCCTTTGCCCCGCTTGGCGGGGCCCTCCGCCAGCACCTGGGCACAGGAGCCCACCAGGCCCTCAAACACCGCCCGGGTGATGCCCTCCTGGGCCTTGATCAGCCGGGTGATACGCTCCCTGGCGACAGGCTGGCTGATACGCCCGGGAAGCTCTGCCGCCACAGTGCCCGTGCGGGGGCTGAAGACAAAGGTGAAAGCGCTGTCGAAGCGGCTGCGCGCCACCAGGTCCAGGGTCTCTTCAAAGTCCTCTTCCGTTTCTCCGGGGAAGGCCACGATCAGATCGGTGGTGATGCCGATATCCGGCATAGCCTCCCGCAAGGCCCAAAGGCGCTGGTCATACATGGCCCGTGTGTAGCGGCGGTTCATGGCTTTGAGCATCCGGTCGCTGCCCGACTGGGCGGGCAGGTGCAGATGGGGGCAAACGGCAGGATTTTCGGACATCTCCAGGATGAGTTCATCGGACAGATCCTTGGGATTGCTGGTCATGAACCGCAGGCGCTGGACGCCGGTTTCCTCGTGCAGGGCTTTCAGCAATGCCGGGAAGCGGGGGCCGGCCCCGTCCAGGCCGTAGGAGTTGACGTTTTGCCCCAGAAGCATGATCTCCTGGACGCCGTCCGCCACCAGGCCTTTGGCTTCCAGGACAATATCCTCCAGCCGCCTGGAGCGCTCCCGGCCCCGGACACTGGGCACCACGCAGTAGGAGCAGAAGTTGTCACAGCCATACATCACTGTGAGGTATGCCATAAAAGGGGATTGGCGCAGGACTGGCATCCCTTCATACAGGGTGCTGTCCTCCCCCTCCCTGAAGGCAGCCTCCCGGCGCCCCTCCAGGGCGTGGAGTATGCGCTCCGGAAGCCGGTAAATCTCCCCGGTGCCCAAAGCAAAGTCCACATGGCGCTGTTTTTCCCTGAGCTTCTCCGCCGCCCCCTGCTGCTGCACCATGCAGCCCAATACACCCACCAGCGCCCGGGGGCGCTGCTTTTTGATCTCCTTAGTGAAAATGATATTGCCCATGGCCCGGCGCTCGGCATTGTCGCGGATGCAGCAGGTGTTGAAGAGGATCAGGTCCGCCTGCTCCTGCTGGCTTTCCGGCGCCATGCCCATCTCCCCGAGGATGCCGGCGATGGATTCAGAATCATGGGCATTCATCTGGCAGCCATAGGTGGTGATATGGTAGGTTTTGGGCGCATCCGCCCGGGCCTGGATGCTGCGGGCCAGCGCGCGCTGGGCCTCCACGGCCTCATGGCTGATTTTGGTGGTCCTCTCACGCATGGTTTACGTCCGTCTCCTCCTCTGAAAAACCCTTGTAGCCGCTGCCCCCGCATACAGAGCAGGGGGTGAGCGTCTGGGCTTGAAGTGCCGGCATGGCTTTCTTGCGGGTGGCTTCCAGGATACCAAGCTGGGTGAAGCCGTGGGCCACGGTTTTCACCGGGTCGTCCTTCACCGCCTCCTCAAAGGCCGCCAGCACCCGTTCACGATGGCCCTCCGTCTTCATGTCAATGAAATCGATGAGCACAATGCCCCCCACGCCGCGCAGCCGGATGATCCGGGCAGCCTCCCGAGCGGCTTCCAGGTTGGTTTTCAGGATGATGTCCTGCCCCCTTACGCTGTTCCTTCCGGTGTTGACATCAATCACCGTGCCGGCCTCGCAGGGGTCGATCACCAGGGTGCCGCCCGAGGGCAAGTATACCCGCCGCTTGAGCGCCTGGCGGAGCTGGTGGGGAATATTGTAAAGGACAAAAGGGTCGGGGCTTGATTCCACATGGATTCCAAGGCTCTGGGCCGCCCTCAGGTCATCGCTGAGGATTCTGGAAGGCGCCTCCCGCTCCTCCCTGAGGAGGCGGGCCAGCGGATCAGGGGCCGGCAGGAGCAGCGCTGGGGCGGGACCCGTCTGCGCCTTATGCCGGATATCCTGCCAGGTGTTCTGGAGGACTTTAATGTCAGCAAGGATATCCTTCTCCTCGGCGTTTAAGGCCGCGGCCCTGAGCACCAGCCCCATGCCTTCCGGTTTCAGCCGGGCCGCGGTCCGGGTCAGGGCCGATTTTTCAACCCCTTCCAGGCGTGTGGAGGCATGGGCCACCTTGCTTTCCGGCAGAAGCACCGCCAGGCGTCCCGGCAGGGCGATATCCATCGTCAGGAATGCCGCCTTCTTTCCCTGGGGCGGCTTTTTCACCTGGACAATCAGGCTGTCCCCACCCCCGGGGCGCTGCCCCCCCGGCATTTCGCCAAATGGCAGAAAACCCGCGGTTCCCCCGGGAAGGGACACAAACATCGCCTCCAGGTTTTTAAGTACCCGGCCCGCTTTCCCCAGGAACAGGGCTTCCGGGCTGATAAAAGGCTGGGGTGACAGCGGGAAATAGGCCACCAGTTTTCCCCCGTCTGTCAGCGCCGCGGCAGGCTTTCCGCCCTGTGAGCGGATAAGCAGCTCCTTCACACCTGCTCCAGGGGGGCAAAGCGGCTGTCCAGCAGCGCCATGCGCCGGATACAAGGCAGCGGCGCCTTTATACCGGCTGTTTCCGCCAGGGAGGCAATCAGCTGATCCGGTTTGGCGGTCATATGCTGGTTCAGGGCCAGGGCGGCCCACAACTCGCCCTTCTTCTCAAGAAGGTTCAGGATGCCCGGGCGCAGGTCATCCGGCCTTTCGCCGGACTTGGTCCTGCGGATATAGGGGATGGACTCCCGGGCCAGGAAAGCGGGCAGGCCCTCCAGCAGTTTCTGCCAACAGCCCTCCTCCCCCTTTCGGGGGGAAAAGGCATATTGCGCCGCGAACAGCCTTGCCATAGCGGCGGGGACATCATCCGGCTGTCCAATGGCCTCAAGGGCAACAAGCCCCGGCGGCAGCGCCCTTCCCAGGCGCTCCAGGAAGTCATTGGGGGACACCGGCAAATGAAGCGGGATCTCCGCGATTTCACGCTCCCCGGTGATGCCCACCGCCAGGGGGGCCGCGAAGCTAAGGATGATATGGGGGTTAAAGCCCTGGGAGAAGCTGGCAGGCAGGCCGCTTCTCCTGATCGCCCGCTGCATCGCACGCTGCAGGTCCAGGTGGCCGATGAAGCGCAGATCGTGCTCTTTTTTAAACACCAACAGCATTTTCATGTAGCACAGGCCCCCTCAAAACGGGTCAGGCCGCAGCCCAGGCAAAATTCCCGGCAGTCCGGCGTGGTCTGGGCCTTGAGCGCCCTTTCATTCTCCCGCCACAGGAAGGCTTTGGTGACGCCGATATCCAGCAGATCCCAGGGGAAAAGCTCGTCCTTCTCCCGCACCCGGGTGGCGTAAAAGGCCGGGTCCGCACCCGCGGCGCTAAAGGCCTCCATCCAGGCGCCCAGCTTAAAGTGCTCCGTCCACCCGTCCAGCATGCAGCCCCTGAGATAGGCCTGATACAGCACCTCCGCCATCCGCCGGTCTCCCCGGGCAAAGCAGGCTTCAATCCCGCTCACTTCCGGGTCATGCCAGTTGAAGGTAACATTTTTGATGCTGAGCGCTTCCCGCAGCAGTTTCTGCTTGCGCCTGATTTCCTCCAGCGTGTCCTGGGCAGCCCACTGGAAGGGGGTAAAGGGCTTGGGCACAAACACCGCACAGGACACGGTGATCCTAAGCCCCCTGGCCCGCTCCCCTTTGGGGATGGCGTAATACGCCCCCGCCACCTTGCGGGCCAGGGCGGCAATGCCCAGCAGGTCCTCATCGGTTTCCGTGGGCAGGCCCATCATGAAATACAGCTTGATCTGGCTGTAACCCTGGGAGAAGGCCTCCGTCACCGTGCGCAGAAGGTCTTCCTCGGTGACGCCCTTGTTGATCACGTCCCTAAGCCGCTGGGTGCCGGCCTCCGGCGCCAGGGTAAGCCCGCTTTTCTTCACCCGGGCCGTGTCACTGAGCGCTTCTTTCAGGCGGCCGTCGATCCGGAGGCTGGGCAGGGACAGGCTGACCCCGCTGTCCGCAAAACGCGCGTTCAGGCCCTGCACCAGCTCAGTGAGATGCGTGTAGTCCCCCGTGGAGAGGCTGGAGAGGCTCATCTCCTCATACCCGGTGGCGTCCACCAGCTTTTGGGCCAGTTCAAACAGTTTTTCCACGCTCCGCTCCCTGACCGGCCGGTAGAGCATTCCCGCCTGGCAAAA
>JAAYJP010000129.1 GCA_012522875.1 Clostridiales bacterium
CGCTGCATTTCGTTGAAACATATCATCAGCCCTTCGTCAACGCCCATGCCCGGTTTGGCCAGGATCTGGTCAGCGTTGGCTGCCATGGCGCAGTGGACGCATACCTGGGCGGAGCGGTCCGTTTCGTTGCAAGTGCCGCCCATGTAGGCACCCATTCCTGTATTTTCACAGTAGAGCAAGGCCTCCATGGTATTGTGAAGAGATCCCAGGTCGGGCGTCTTCACCTGGATCATGTGCCCAGCCTTGTTGTCACAGAAGTAGATCACATCCTCCAGGGTATTGCACCATTCATCAGCAACCAGTTCCACCCTGATCCCCCGACGGTCAATCTCCTCCCTGAGGCCTTTGAGATCCTGCATCTGGGATTCCCGGCCGTCAGAATCCATTGGGCCCTCAATACGCAACCGTAAGGGGGAAACCGCTTTCTCCAGCGTCGCCAGGTAGTCGGCCATGGCAGCATAGTTGCTGGGACCGAAGATCTGGCCGATGGTGCCATAGCAGTCGATATGAATCACCGGCTGGTAGCCTTCGTAAGGCGCATGGGTGCTGATTCTCTGCTTCAGCCATTGTGCATACTCCAGGAGGCGCTCCCCCTTTTCGCCGGTTTTTTCCACGCTGTTAAACAGGCCATGAGGCAGGACGGAAGCTCCTTTCATGATCATTTTATCCGCATTCAAAAAGCGGTCATCACCGGATTGGGAAAATATGGGAAGCGCCCTGTCAGACACATTGGTGCTGTATTCCATGGCCAATACATCGCATTTATTAAGGTTTTTGGATTTGGCCACAGCATCCAGAACTGCCTGGGACACGCCGTAACGGATTGCTGTATGCAGACGCTTGCCGTCCACCATCAGTGTATCGATATCCTTTGCCAGCCGGCGGAAGCTGTCAGCCTCCTGGCCGATAAGGCTCCTGGCTACCGGCCCCCTGATAATGGGGATAAAAGCGTCCGCCAGAAACAGCGGGTCCCGGCCGCCAGCGCCTGAGTATTGAACCGCGGCGCAGTCCCCCCATCCCACTTCTCCGTCCTCCAGCACAATCATCACCATGATTGCCTCCCCTGCCTGGCGGATACGGGTGAAACCGGGGGTTTGGGGCTCCCCTGAGTACAGAGCGCCGTCGTGTTTGGCTCCCGCCTTGATAGCACGCTGGTCATCAAAGTAGAATCCCGTGAGCCCCTCAGCACAAATGACATCGGTAATCCTCATATCCTGCTCCTATGTTCCCTCTTATCGCGGCCTGCCTACCAGGCGGCCCTTGGAAATTGCATATATATCGTCAATCACCATCTGAAAGGAAACCCCTCGGTTCTCATGGCGCCCTCGCTGAGTAATTTTGTCCTGATGAAACTTCTTCTGCACTTCCGTCAGTGGCAACATGCCTGTGCCCAGCAGACGCACCGCCCCTTCATTGTCACGGGCAGGCATGATTTTCCCCAGGTTGTAGCGGCTGGGAGCAAAGGGAACATCAATCACACCGGCCTCAAAGGCTCGAACCGTCCCCAAGGCTATATCTCCATCCCCCAGTTCCAATGTGCGTTCAATAATTTGCCGGGTTTCCGAGTTAATCGTTGCGATTTCTTCTTCAAGCGCGGCGCCGTCCGCCATTTTTTGGTCCGCCAGCATCATGATTGTTTGCTTTGTGGCCTTAAGTCCAGCGGCGTTCGCCTCCCAGGTGGGGACGCCCAGTGCCTCGTGAGGGGACTTCACAATGACCTTGGTAGCTTTGGCCAGCGCTGCCACAGCACTTCCCCAACAGATCACCGCGAATGCCTTGGCCTCGTCCTGTGGGAATCCGCCCATCCACTGGTGCAATACTGTTGTGACCGCAACATCCTCATACCCAAAGCGGGCCAGGTATTTTCCAGCGGTAATCTCAAGGCTTATTAGCGCCGCCACATCCTGCACGAGGTTGCCGCACTGGCCGTAGCCCACTGTGATGTTCTTTACTCCCTGTTCGGCCGCCAGAAGGGCCTCAATGACAGCTACAGAGTTTGAAACACACGGAGGCACCAGCGTACCGGTGAGGGGGCCAAAGGGTTCCCGGTTGATGGAAATGCCGTTTTCTTCATACAGTCCCGTCAGCCGGTCGCAATACTGCCAGTTGAAGATCGTCTCCTGCAGAGTGGCGTTTTTGGCGTAGGGAATATTATATGAAATGCCTCCACCTTCAAAGCTTGTGAAGCCTCCGGCCAGTGTAATCTCACACAGAAGCCTGGCATCAGGCGTTCCATGCCTCACCTGAACTGGGATATTGAGCGCCGAGGTCACCAGGCGGCACCCTTTGACCCCATGGTTGACCGCGGGGAAGCCATTGAGCATGGCCTTACCGGTGGCCTTTGATTCCTCAATGCCCCGCTGTGCCTCTTCATAGCGATTGAGGCGGGTGTAGGAATCAATGGTGGTGGGCAGCAAATCCGCCTCCCCTTCGGCCTCTAGGTGCTTGAGCAGGGTAATGTGGTCCGCCACCAGAGGCACTCCAGCGCGGGGTTGCACCAGGGTTATCCGCCCAGCCTTGGCCTCCGACAACTTGGTTACAAAACGCTGCACATTGGGAATTCCGCGCTGGTAGGACATGCCTTCATTCAGGTCAACCTCTTCCCCGGTAGGCCATGCCGAAAGCACCGCCTGGCGCTGCGACATGAACTCCTCCAGGGTCCATTTCCTATTTGCAAGCTGCATCTTCCTCTTCCTTTCCAAAAGCGCCCAGCAGGAGTTCAAGGGCGGCATCCCGGCCATAACCACTCAGCAATCCCATCGCGGACAGGATATACCCCTGGTCACAGCGCCAAAGCATCTCCCGGGGCGTAAGCACCCAGGGATCGTCCTGCACCAGCGCTTCCCTGATGATGTTCCCAAGCTGCCCGGTATAAATCAAGGCCCCGCCTGTCACAATCAGTCGCCTGGAGCAGGTTAGGTCCTTTCCAGTCTGCTGGTACATGGGGCCGACTGGCGTATATACCTTCTCCAAAGTACCCGCATGGCGGGCAAGCGCTGTGCGGAGAGCAAATACTGCCAGCGCAAAATCCACTTTTTCCTCATCGGGATTTGTTGGAAGCGCCTCTGGATGAGCGCCATATTTCGCAACTACCTGTTCAATGATATCATCCGATAATCCGGTCAACCTTCCAAAGGCCTCCTCCCCCACCGCTTCGAGCACTCCCCTTGCGCCGAATCGCATCCCAATATCGCCTTCCACTGTGCGCTTCACCCGGGGCTCCGCCAAGCCTTTCAGCATGGTGTTGGCCCGGGTTGGAAAGCCATCAGCGATGGAATAGACATCCGTTGTGGCTCCACCAAGGTCCACCGCCACCAGGTCGCCAAGGCCTGCGCGCTTATTGCTGCCTCCAGCCAGAAGTTTAAGCCCTTCAAGAACCGCCGAGGGAGTCGGCATCAGGATACCGTCAAGCAGCGTTTGGGTTTCACTCAGGCCTTTGGCGGAAATGATGCGCTCAAGAAACACCTGGCGGATAACCTGCTGCACCGGTTCTATCACCAGGCGGTTCATCTCCGGCATAACATTGTCCGCACAGAAAACGGGATGCGGGCTGGGTGAGAGGATCTCAGCACACTCTTCCCGGGCAGAGCGGTTACCCGCCACAATGACCGGAAAACTCAACGGAATTCCCGCCACACGCCTTGCATTATGCAGGATGGTCTCCTGATTTCCTCCGTCAGTGCCACCGGTCAAAAGCAGGATATCAGGCCGAATTTCCGCGATCTCCTCAGCATCTTCCCGGGTCAATTGGTAGGCGTAGGACTGGATGACCTTGGCCCCCGCGCCAAAGGCCGCCAATTTTGCCGCCTTTGCCGTCAAGCTGGGCACAAGCCCTGAAGCCACCATGTTAAGCCCCCCCGCAGCGGAAGAGCAGGCGAGCCGGGCTTCAAAACGAAATGGCCCGGCCTCCTTTTCCAACAACGCCAGGCCTTCGTTAAGGCCGGTTGAAATGTCGCTGTCAGCCGTAGTTCTTGCCTGCGCGGTGGCAACAACCCGTGGCGCATCCAGATCAACAGCTGTCAGTTTCGTGTATGTGGAGCCAAAATCAATCAGCAGCACCTGACGCATCAAGCCACTCCCAGATCTTCTTTCAGCGCCTGGATGCCCTCCTCTGGCGATGTACCGGGTCCAAAAATCCGGTCAAAGCCCATCTGCCTGAACCGCTCTTCAACCTGATCAAAAGGTTGCTTACCCACAACGATATTGCCGCCCACATAGAGCAGGATGCCCTTGAGCCCCGCCTCATCGCACTTGTCCCGGAGCCCCTGACAATCCAGCTCTCCATGCCCATATAACGATGAAACGACGATTGCGTCGGCCGCCGACTCAATCGCCGCTTCGATAAACTCCTCCTGAGACACCATCACTCCAAGGTTAACGACATGGAATCCGGCGTCCGTAAAGGCGTAATTGAGGATCTGATTGCCTACTGCATGGACATCCGCCCCAATCACGCCCAGGATGATAGTCTTCCGATCCATATAAAGACCTCCGCTAACAATCAGGTTCAGCATAACCCTGCCGGGCACGCTTGTCAACCGGCGTTCTTGTCATTGCACGGTATTCTGCCTATAATGAAATTGCCCTGAGGGATTAAGGAGGCAAGCATGCGCGTCGCATTGGTGACTGAAACTTTTCTGCCGGTAGTGGACGGCGTGGGTCGCGTGGTAGTGGCCTATGCGGAAACGCTGGCAAAAATGGGCCACGAAGTCACCGTCTCCGCCCCTCTGTACAACACCGGACACCGGGGCGGGCTGCCCTTTGAACTGGTGGACTACACGGGTTTTAGGGTGCCAACCGCCCCCCAGTACAAAACCGGCTCCCCCATTCTTTGTGATCATTACCGCCGCCGCATGGCGATGCTTGACTTTGACATCGTCCATGCGCACAGTCCCTTTGTCGCCGGGCGTGAAGCGCTCAGAATTTCCAGGGAAAGGGGAATTCCGCTGGTTGCGACTTTTCACTCCAAATTTTACGACGATTTCCTGAAGATCACGAAATCAGAGACCCTCGCCAATATAGTGGTTTCCAATATTGTCAGTTTTTTTGAACGCTGTGCTGAGGTCTGGGCAGTATCTGCCTCCAGCGGCGAGGTGCTTCGCGGCTACGGATACCATGGCCCCATGCAGGTGATGACCAATGGAACCACCTTGAGGCCCGGAAACCCGCAAGCCCTGGCGAGGGCGCGTGATCGATATCAGTTGGGGGACGTTCCGGTGCTATTGTTCGTAGGCCAGATAAACTGGAAGAAAAACATCCTGCGCATCCTGGAGGCGGCGGCGCTTCTCAGGCAATCCGGCACCGGCTTTCACCTGATACTTGTAGG
This sequence comes from Clostridiales bacterium, assembly GCA_012522875.1. Taxonomy (GTDB): domain Bacteria; phylum Bacillota; class Clostridia; order Christensenellales; family Aristaeellaceae; genus UBA6115. Next base: position 5,327 of record JAAYJP010000129.1, read on the forward strand.
CCAGGGAAGTGATGAAGACAAAATCCGGCAGAAAATCAATGACCTGGGCCTTGAGACGGTCACAATCCTTACCGGGCATGTGGCCTCGACGGATGACCTGGATGCGCTCTACAAGGCAGCCACACTGTTTGTCTTTCCTTCGCTGTATGACACTTTTTCCCTTGTTGTAAGGGAGGCCGCAGCCATGGGCACGCCCTCGGTGGTGGTCGCTGACAGCTGTGCCGCGGAAGACATACGGGATCATTACAATGGCTTCCTTTGCGCGGATGATTCGGCGGATTTGGCACGGGTCATTCAGGACGCCCTGGACGATCCCGAGGGAACCCGCCTGATGGGCGCAAACGCCCAGGCATCCATTCCTGTCACGTGGGATGCAGTGATGCGGGATGTGGTCAGCCGCTACGGTGAATTGATTGTTTCCCACCATCCCATGCGGCGCAGCGCTTCGCGGCGCCGCCGAGAAAATGGAAAGCGCTTGAGATGAGCCAGAGCTATGACCTGGTGGTTATTGGCGCGGGGCATGCCGGGTGCGAGGCCGCCCTGGCTGCGGCGCGCCTGGGGCTGGAGACGCTGCTGCTGACGCTGAACCTTGACGCCATTGCCCTGATGCCCTGCAATCCCTCCATTGGCGGCACCGGCAAAAGCCAGTTGGTGCGGGAGGTGGATGCTCTGGGCGGTGAAATGGCATTGGTGATTGATGAAGCGACCCTGCAAACCAGAACCCTAAATACCGGCAAAGGCCCCGCAGTACACTCCCTGCGCGCCCAGGCGGACAAGCGCGCTTATCAGGCGCGGATGATACGCGCGCTGTTTTCACAGCAGTGCCTCACCATCCGCCAGGGTGAAGTCGTTGATATCCTCACAGAGAATGCCAGGGTCACCGGCATCAAGACCCTTACCGGGGATGTGATCACCTGCCGGGCGGTGGTAGTGGCAGCCGGAGTGTATCTCAGAAGCCGCATTATTATAGGCGAAGCCCGTTGGGATGGGGGGCCTCAGGGGCTTATGTCTTCAAA
>JAAYJP010000130.1 GCA_012522875.1 Clostridiales bacterium
CTGGCTGACATGATGCGCCTTTCCAGTGGCCGGGTGGATTTCTTCTCAGGCTCTGATGAGGTCATCGTGCCTTTCATGGCGTTGGGCGGCCTGGGCGTTATCTCTGTGGTTTCAAACATCGCGCCTGGCCTCATCTGTGAACTGACGGAAAAGATGCAGAAAGGTAATCTTGCGCATGCTGCCGCGCTCCAGTTGAAGTTGATGCCGCTGATTCACGCGCTGTTCACCGAGGTGAGCCCCATCCCGGTTAAAGCCGGAATGAAAATGCTGGGATTTTGTGAAGAAAGGTTACGCCTGCCTCTGGTGCCGCAGACAAAAGGCAACCGGGAACTGCTGGCGAATGAAATGCGCAAGTTCGGGCTTTTGACATGAACCGGCTGATTATTTCCGGTGCCTCCGGAAGAATGGGGCGTTTGATCGCCCAGGAGGCTGCCGCTGCCGGGTTTGAGGTGGCGGCTGGCATCGATCGAATTGGCGAAGCCTACGCCGGGTTTAGGGTTTATGAGGTTTTCACAGATTTGCCTAAAGCGGATGTGCTTGTTGATTTTTCCAGCCCCGGGAATCTCCCTGGGATTTTGGATTATGCCAAATCCCAGGCTATCCCCTGTGTACTGGGAACCACCGGATATACGGCATCAGACCTGGGGCTGATAAAGGATGCCGCAGACAGCATTCCCGTCTTCCAGGCCAGCAACATGTCCTTTGGCATCTATGTGATGGCTGAATTAGCCCGCCAGGCTGCCGAAATGCTGCCCGGCTTTGATATCGAAATCATCGAAAAACACCATAACCAGAAAGCCGACAGCCCTTCAGGAACGGCACTTTGCCTTCTTGATGCGGTTCGTCATCCAGGCCAGCGCCCGGTCTTCGGTCGGGAAGGCCGGAATGCCCAGCGGGCAGACGGGGAAATCGGAGTCCACGCCTTGCGGGGCGGCACCATACCCGGAGAACATGATGTCGGATTTTATGGCAATAATGAAGTTTTTCGGCTTGTGCATTCCGCACAGAGCCGGCTGATCTTCGCCTTGGGTGCTTTGCGTGCGGCGAGCTATATGCTTAATAAGCCTGCCGGACTGTATGGCATGAAGGATCTGGCCAAGGACTCCGCAGCCTTGAGCCCTAAAGAATGAACTCCGTGGCGATGGAGAAATAAATTAACAGGCTGCTGGCGTCCACCAATGTGGTGATGAGGGGAGAGGCGGCAAGTGCCGGGTCAAGGCCAATGCGCTGAGCCAGAAGCGGAAGTGTGCAGCCGATCCCCTTGGCCAGGATGACAGTGGCGAGCAGGCTCACTGAAATGACCAATGCCAGATCAACAGCCGCCTGGTTTAGCAGCAGCAAGCGCACAAATGTGACCGCTGACAAGACAAGGCCCACCAACACCCCGACGCGAACTTCAGTCCATAGAACCCGGGTCAGGTCCCCGAACTTCACTTCTCCAAGCGCAAGGCCGCGGATCATCAGCGTGGATGCTTGCTGACCGCAGTTTCCGCCGCTGTCCATGAGCATGGGGATGGATGCTGACAACAGAATATTCATCGCCAGCACGCTCTCAAAGCGGGCAATGATCGCGCCGGAGAAAATTGATGTCAGCATCAGGATCAGAAGCCACGGCAGGCGGTTGCCCGCCAGCTTGAACAGCCCGGTCTTGAAGTAGGGCTCCTCTGCAGGCGCCAAACCCGACATCTTCTCAAAGTCTTCAGTATTCTCTTCTTCGATGACATCCATGATATCGTCGCTGGTGATGATGCCAACCATCCGGCCTTCACCGTCCACCACAGGGATTGACAGCATATGATACTTGCGCACGGTGTCAGCAACCACTTCCTGATCATCCAGGGTGCTGACTGAAATGAGCGATGGGTCTACCAATTTGATCAGCGGCGTATCCTCGGGCACTACCAGAGCCTTGTGAAGGGGAACAGTGCCCACCAGTTTGCGGCGCTGGTCAACCAAATAGAGGGTGTAGACAGTTTCCTTGTCCACGCCAGTCTCCTTGATCGTTCTCAGCGCATCCCGCACATTCATTTCCGGGCTGAACTCACAGTATTCAATGGTCATCAGGGACCCGGCGGAGTTCTCCGGATACTGCAGGAACTGGTTGATAATCGCCCGGGTTTGGGGAGCCGTGTTCTGAAGAACGCGCTTGACGGCGTTGGCCGGCAATTCTTCCAGGAAGTCAACCGCGTCATCCACGAACATCTCGTTGATGAGCGCTGTGATTTCTTTGTCCCCTATGGACTCCACCAGCGTCTCCCGCTGGTCTGAATCCATGTAGCTGAAAACCTCCGCCGAAATATCCTTGGGCAGGATGCGGAAGAGGAGCAACAGGTTCTCCCGGTCAAGCTTCTTCATATATTCGGCGATATCCACCGGGTTAATCATCATCAAAGCTCCCCGAAGCTGCCCGTGTCGCTTTTGCTCCATCAGGCTGTCGAGGGTTTCCTGGATCTTTTCCCAGTCCATCTTTCAATCACCTCCATTTTTGCTGGATAGCACAAGACAAAAAAGCACTTTGCCTGAGAAACGCAAGTGCCGGCGACTTGGTGATGCGGGAACGAAAGATTATTTAAGCAGCGCGAAACGGACGCGCCGTCTTCGCGGTACGTCTTCCGTTGCCTGGCATCGGACGCCGTCGCCCATATTCCGCCACCTCCTTGTCTAGATTACATCAAAATTATAAGTCGCACCGGCTGGGCTTGTCAACTTCCCTTTAAGCCTGCTTTATGATATATTTCACCCGGAGGCAATATGCGAGTATGCGGCATCATCGCGGAGTATGACCCTTTCCATCTGGGCCATCGGTATCATATGGAGAAGGCGAGGGAACTGAGCGGAGCAGATTATATAGTCGTCGCCCTTGCCTGTGCTTTTTCACAGCGGGGAGAGGCGATGCTGTTTGAAACCCATGACCGGGCCCGCATGGCGCTATTGTCCGGGGCAGACCTGGTGCTGGGTATTCCCGCCAGTTTCTCCTGCGCCCAAGCCAACCGTTTTGCCCGGGGCGGTGTCAGCATTCTTAACAGCCTGGGGGCGGCCACCCACCTGAGTTTTGGCTGTGAGCCGGATAGCGGGGAATACCTGTCCCGAACGGCCGACTTGCTTCATCACCCGCCTATTGCTTTTTCGCGCACGCTAAGAACTGCTTTAGACACAGGAAAATCCTTCGCGCATGCCCAGGGGGAGGCGCTAAGCGCCTGCCTGCCGGATGTGCCGCCAGCGGTTTTCGCGAATCCAAATTTCATCCTGGGGGTCAGCTACTTCCTGGAACTGAAGCGCCTCTGCAGCCCCATATGTGCTCTGCCGGTTGTCCGCGCAGGTGAATACCATGCCCATCACCTTTCCCCTCTCCCATCCGCAACGGCAGTGCGCCATGCGTTCGGCCAGGGATGTTGGCAGGGAATAAGGGCATCAGTGCCACCAGAGAGTTTCTTTATCATCCGTGACGCGGCGGAAAACGGCCGGCTGCACCAGCCTCACGCGCTTGACCCATGGCTGATGGGCACGCTGAATGTAAGTGGCTTGGCCAGCTTAAAGCGGTCCCCAGAAATGTCAGAAGGGCTGGAGCGGCGCATTCTGGCAAAAGCGCGCCAGGCAAAAAGCCGTGAGGAACTGCTGGATTTGATCAATACCCGGCGCTATACCAGGTCCCGGGTTAACCGGGCCCTCAGCCATGCCCTGCTGGGCTTGACGAACTTTCCCGACAGACCATCCTATGCCAGGCTTTTGGGCTTCAGGCGAAGTGCAGTGCCGCTGCTCAAGCGAATAAAAAGTACTTCCATCCCGCTTGTCGACCGTCCGGGCAGAAACATACCCCCAGGCTTTCTGGAGGAGATGCGCACCGAGGAGTTTTGGGCTTTGGGCGCCGGGAGGGCAATGGCCAGCGCTTGGCGCTACCCCGTGCAAGTCATCAATTAGGAGGATCAGCTATGCGGCAAATCGAAGTATCGGATATCAGCCGGACGGTAGCAAACCTGTTCTTGCAGGCCAACTATGTTATTGGAGATGATGTAATGGATGCCCTGGGTTCTGCCGCCAGGCATGAGCCCTCATCCCTTGGAAAGCATGTGC
>JAAYJP010000131.1 GCA_012522875.1 Clostridiales bacterium
CCCTTGGCAGATAGGGTCGCCACCTGCCAGGGAATCATTTTACCACAATTCTTCAGCGCCTGGGTAACAGCCCGGACGAGCCCCCCGCAGCAGGGCACTTCCATACGCACCACCTTCAGGGATTTGATGCTGTTATGCGTCAGGATGTCGGTGAGCTTTTTGACATAGTCGGCTTCATCAAGCTTTGGGCAGCCAATGAGCGTCACATGGCCTGCCATAAACCGGCGGTGAAAATCCCCATGCGTGTAGGCCGCGCAGTCGGCAGCAATCAGAAGTTTCGCATCTTTCAGAAAGGGCGCGTTGGCAGCCACCAGCTGAAGCTGCACGGGGAAGTTGGAAAGTTCACTGGGGACGGGACGCCGGGGCCCCTCATCGGCGGGATCTGCCTTCAGGCTTGCCGGGATGCTCTTGAGGGTGTTGGCCATGTATTCCCTGACGGCGGCGCTGTCAAAGGGAGCCGCTTCCCGGGTTTCAAAGCTGATGGCATCCATGGGGCAGGCGGGCAGGCAATTGCCCAGGCCGTCACAGTAGTCATCCCTCAACAGGCGCGCTTTGCCTTCTGCCATGCCGATGGCGCCTTCCTGGCAAGCGTTAACGCACAAGCCGCAGCCATTGCATTTTTCCTGGTCGATGGTGATGATTTCGCGCAGCATCTGCATTCCTCCCGTCATCCGGAGGGAATCTCCGGACAATACATCATACTATAACACCCCAAAAGCACGGTTGCAATTGCAACATGGACAGGTGCCAAGCCGGTTTAAGCCAGGCAAGATGGGGTAATTTAATCAGGAAGGCAATGCCCTCAGGCATTCGAAAGGAGATTAGTATGTTTAGAAGTAAAAAGCTGTATGCTTTGGCGCTCATATTGGCGGCCGGCGTATTTCTGGCCGGATGCACCCCCGCGCAACCCGCGGCCACGGCAACTGCTGCCCCCACCGCCACAGAAGTCCCAGCTATAGAGGTGCCAGTAACGGAGGTTCCGGTAACAGTGGTTCCGGCAACAGAGGTTCCGGCGACTGACGCACCCGCTGCCGCCGAGGAGGCAGGGGAGGAAGCGCTGCTTCTTACGCTGGAGGAGCTCAAGGCGTTTGACGGCAAGGAAGGCAGGCGCGCCTATGTGGCGGTGGATGGTTTCATCTACGACATGACAGACAGCAATTTCTGGGGCGACGGCGTCCATAATGGCCAGCAAGCCGGGAATGACCTTACCCAACAGATTAATGAATCTCCCCATGGTGTGGGCAACCTCGCCCGGGTGCCTATGATTGGCCGGGTCAAGGTGGAGCTCAGCCTGGAAGAACTCAAGGCGTTTGACGGCAAGGAAGGCAGGCGCGCTTATGTGGCGGTGGACGGTATCATTTTTGATGTGACCGACAGCCCGCTATGGGCCAGCGGCACCCACAACGGAAACCAGGCTGGACAGGATTTGACCCAGGCCCTGGCGGGGGCGCCCCACGGGCCGGAGAAGCTGGAGAATGTGGTCGAAATCGGCGTACTGGTGGAGTAACAGAATAGAACGGAATAATACGCGCTGCCGGCCTGAGGCCGGCAGATTTTGGAGGGACGATGGATTTTAGAGTGTTGGGATGGATCAGCGTTGCCCTGGCCGTGATCGCAAGTTCCCCTTATTGGCTTAAAGCGCTCAACAAATGGACGTTCAAGACCAAGGACAAGCGCTTCCTGAACCTCATCAAACGCCTGCGGCCCATTCACAAGGCGGCCGGTATCCTTCTGGCCGCCATAGCCCTGGTACACGGCTGGATGGCTCTTGGCGGCCGGATCGGCTTGCACACTGGGTTTTTGGCATACCTGGGCTTCCTGCTGACAATAATTCTTGGCATATCGTTCTATTACGCAAAGGACCGCCGCGCCTTCAAGGGCCACAAGGTGATGGCGCTTATCGGCTTTCTGCTGATTATGCTGCACCTGATCAGGCCCTGGGCGCTGGGAGAATGGTTCGGGGTATGGTGAAGCGCCGCAGTCAGCGTTTGTTTGCCCTGCGCCAATGCTCCACATGCCGCAGGAGAACCGGCTGAATGTCCGGGAACGAAAGGTTCCCGGGCATTTTGCCGCTGAGGACCAGATGGTCAATTTCTGAATGGGTGGGACCCAGGTTATAAAGTTCAGCATAATACAAGCGGCCGTAACGCTCCGGTGAGAAGGCGCCGTCCGGCTCAGGAAGGCTGATGGCGTAATAGCTGACCGGCCAGATGCGGTAGTCCCTGGCGCCGGTCTCCTCCTCCAGTTCCCGCCGGGCTGCGGCATCAGGCGTTTCCCCAGGCTCCACATGGCCCGCAGGGAACTCCAGGCCGCCCCGCTTTTTATTCATGACCCACACCCACTGGCCCTGATAGGTGCTGGGGATGAGGGCGTAGACAACCAGGCTTTCATCCGCTTGTCTGTAGAAACGGATTCGCGGTTTTTCTTCAGCCATTCTCAGCACCTCCAAAGGTTTTTCAGGGTTTGAACCGCCTGAGCCTGAGCGCGTTGGCAAGTACCGACACGGAACTGAAACTCATGGCCGCGGCCGCGATCATGGGATTGAGCAAAGGGCCTCCGAACAAGTAAAGAACGCCCGCCGCGACGGGGATGCCCAAAACATTATAGCCAAAGGCCCAGAACAGGTTTTGCTTGATGTTCTTCAGCGTCTGGCGGCTTAATTTGATGGCGGTGGCCACATCGATGGGGCTTGAACGCATCAGAACAATGTCTGCCGACTCAATGGCCACATCAGTGCCGGAACCTATGGCAATGCCGATGTCCGCCTGGGCAAGGGCGGGGGCGTCGTTGATGCCATCGCCCACCATGGCCACCGCCAGGCCTTCGGACTGGAGTGCCTTGATGGCGTCAGCCTTCTCCCCAGGCTTTACGTCCGCCAGTACCCGGGTGATCCCGGCTTCCCTGGCGATTGCCTGGGCGGTGCGGGCATTATCGCCGGTAATCATCATCACCTCAAGCCCAAGCTCCTTCAGCTTCCTGACGGCTTCAATGCTGGTGCCTTTCAATTTATCGGCCACTGCAATCAGCCCAGCGGGCTGCCCGTTGGCCGCTATGTACATGGGTGTCTTGCCGGCCCCGGCCAAAGCCTGAGCCCTGGGGGCAAGCGTTTCCAATGCCACCCCGGCACCCTTGAGCAGTGCTTCATTACCGATCAGAATTTCCTGGCCCGCCACCCGGCCCTTAACGCCGAAACCAGCCAGGGCTTCAAATCCCGAGGCTTCCTGAAGCGACAGGTCCCGCGCCCGGGCTTCCAGCAGAATGGCCTGCCCCAGGGGATGCTCACTGCCATTTTCCAGCGATGCGGCAAGGCTCAGCAACGCGTTTTCATCCATGCCGTTTACCGGCAGGATATCCCTGACCTGTGGTTCACCCTGGGTGAGGGTGCCGGTTTTATCAAAAACCACCGTGTCCACCGCTTGCGCGGTCTCCAGTGCCTGGCCGCTTTTAATGAGGATGCCGTGTTCGGCCCCCTTGCCCGAGCCCACCATGATGGCTGTGGGGGTCGCAAGCCCCAGGGCACAGGGGCAGGCGATCACCAGCACGGGAATAAACACCCGAAGGGCGAAATTGATGTCTCCGGTGGCAATCAGCCAGGCAAGCCCCGCAATGAGGGCGATTAAAAACACCACAGGGACGAAGACGCCGGACACCTTGTCCGCCAACCTGGCGATGGGGGCCTTTGAGCCCTGGGCCTCCTCCACCAGGCGGATGATTTGTGACAGCGCCGTGTCATCCCCGACCTTTTCTGCACGGAAGCGCAAGGAACCGGTGGTATTAAGCGTGGCGGCGAACACTTCGTCGCCCGATTCCTTCATCACCGGCATGCTCTCCCCTGTCAGGGTGGATTCGTCAATGCCGGAAGTGCCGCTTATGATGACACCGTCCACAGGTACCCGGGCGCCGGGGCGCAGCAGGAGGATATCGCCCGGCTCCACCTCTTCAATGGGAATCTCACGTTCTTCGCCGCCGCTGACAAGAATCGCCGTTTTGGGGGCGAGGGAGAGCAGAGCCTTCACCGCTTCGCCGGTGCGCCCCTTGGACACAGCCTCCAGGGTTTTCCCCAAAAGGATGAGCGTGAGGATGACGCCGGCGGACTCATAATAGAGCCCATGCACCGCATCATGGTTGCCCATCATGATCAACGCCGTTTCCCAGAGGCTGTAGATGATGGCGGCAGCCGTTCCCATGGCCACCAATGTGTCCATGTTGGGAGCGCGCCTAAGCGCTGCTTTTGTTCCGGAAATATAAAAACGGTGTCCCGCCCACAGGACAGGCAGGAGAAGGGCAAGCTGGGCAAGGGCGAAGCGCAGGGGATAGGTATGCATATCAAGGAAATCCGGTATGGGCAGGCTGCCCGGTATCATGGGCGCCATAGCCAGGTACAGAAGCGGCAGGCAGAACACCGCGGCGAGGATGACCCGCCGCCACATCTTTCTTATGTTTGCTTCCCGGCGTGCCCGGTCTTCCTCCGCCTGGGAGGGCCTGGCGGCCAAAAGGGGCTTGAAGCCCGCCTTTTGGATGGCCTCACGGATTTTCCGTTGGCCTGTTTCATCCGGGCGGTAGCGTACGATTGCTTTCTCCGTGGCCAGGTTTACGCTGGCCTCTACCACACCGGGCAATTGATTCAGTTCCTTCTCCACCGCCTGGGTACAGGAAGCGCAGTGCATCCCCTCGATGGGAATAAGGACACGGGCTTCCAGCGGCGGGGACACAAGCATGTAACCCAGACGGTTGATTTCCGCTTTAAGCGCATCAAGGCCGAATTGTTCCGGGTCATAACGGACCTGTAGTTTTTCCGTAGCCAGGTTGACACTGGCCTCCTTAACCCCGGGCAGTGCGCCGGCATGTTTTTCCACGCTGGCTGCGCAGGACGCGCAGTGCATGCCCCTTATGTCAAATTGCTTTGTTTCCATTGCGATCACCTCGTTCCTGTCAGGCTGGCCTGTTGACAGCCCTGCCCATCACCACTATACTACCCGCATAAAGGAGAAAATTACAAGTATGCACTATTTAGTCATATACTTACCGAAAGGATAGTGAAACCCATGGCAGCACGAACCTCTTTCGTCACTTGCCCTGTCAGTGCCATGCTTCAACTCATTGGGGGCAAGTACAAGGCGCTGATCCTCTGGCATCTGGTGCAGGGGAAAAAACGTTATGGTGCGCTGTCCCGGCTGATTTCCCAAGCCACCCCCAAGATGCTCACCCAGCAACTCAGGGAGCTGGAGGCCGATGGGCTAGTCACCCGCACCGTCTATCCGGTGGTGCCGCCCAAAGTGGAATACGCCCTCACCGCATTCGGCTTGAGCCTGAAGCCCGTTCTGGACCGGATGTATGCCTGGGGGGAGGGGTACCTGAGGGGGCAGGGCATCCGCATCAACTGTGGCATGGAGCCGCCGGAAAATATGGGGGGCTAAAGGCGGGCTTCAGCCACATCCATAAGCCGATGCCTGAACAGATCAAAGGCGTTTTGAACCGCCTGGGTACGCACATAAGCCATGTCGCGCGGGCTTGGCGCCGCACCGATCAGGGCACTGGTTCGGCCCCCAAGCCACACAGCGCAGGCATACTGCCGCTGATTATTGACCGTGATGGCGATCCCTGCGGGCACACCAAGCCGCTGGCCGAGCGCAGCCGCCATCTTTTCGCAGGCTGCCTCAGGGGATGCGGGGAGCGCTGGCCCTTGGGGCTCAATCAGACCATTTATTTCCTCAAGATGCTCTGCGCTGATGCTGGTGCCAACCACGCCCCCGGCCCCCGGGAGCGCCATCAAGCGTGATGCCGCCAGGCCCGCCGTGCCAGCCTCCGCGATGGCCACCTTCAGTCCGGCGCCTTTAAGCAGTTGCGCCAATGCTGCTTCCAGGCTGTCCACATCCACGCCATAGACATGGCGGCCCAGGCGCCGGATGATTTCATTGACCACAGGTTCGGTGAGGCGCAGTGCTTCCTCCGGGCTGTCCCCCCGGGCGGTGACGCGCACGAAGGCCTCCCCCTCCCGGGCGTAGGGGGCCAGCGTGGGATTCACCCCCTCCACAATCAGGTCCTCCAGCATCTCCGCCATGCGGGACTCACCCAGGCCGATCACCCGCACCATCCGGGAAAGGATCAGCCCTTTTGAAAACTGGCGAAGATAGGGCGCCACATGCATGCGAAACATGGCCTGAAGTTCCCGTGGAGGTCCCGGCAGGAGAATGGCAGCATGCCCCGTAACGTCCTCCACGATATAACCCGGAGCCGTGCCCTGGGGGTTTTCCAGCACCTGTGCGCCCTCCGGGGCCAGGGCCTGGCGCTCGTTATTGTTGGGCATGGGACGGCGGACGGTTTCATAAAAAGCTTTGAGGGCCCGAAGGCTGGGCTCGTGCATTACCAGGGGGCGGTCAAATACCCGGGCCACCACATCCTTGGTGATGTCATCAGAGGTGGGCCCCAGGCCGCCTGTAATCAACAGAAAGTCCGAGCGGGAAAGGGCCAGGCGGACCGCCTCTTCCATCCGGCGCGGGTTATCGCCGACCACTGTCTGAAAGTACAGGTCAAGCCCCAGTTGGGAGATTTCCTGCGCCAGGAAGCGGGCGTTGGTGTTCAGAATATCCCCCAAAAGAAGTTCGGTTCCCACGCAGAGGATTTCGCAGCGTTTTCTGGCCATTGGAAGGTCCTCCGTTCATCTGTCTGAAGGGATTGTACCACGCCAGGAGCCGCCGGATTCATCCTGATTTGTCATGTTTCCGTTTTATGTGCGTCCTATAAAGAGAGGGGAGGTGTGGGGATGCGGGAGATCGGCGCGGTATACCAGGCGTATTTTCAGGATGTGTACCGGTATGCCCTGAAACTGGCGGGAGAGAGGCAGTGGGCCCTGGATTTGACCAGCGATACTTTTATGAAAGCCTTGGACGCGCTGGACAATTTCCGCGGCCAGTGCCAGATTCGGGTTTGGCTGTGCCAAATCACCCGAAATCTCTATCTTAGCTGCCTGCGCAGGCAGGAGCGGCTGGTTTCGCTGCACAACGTGCCTGAGCCGGAAGCCATGGATGCCTTCTCCCTTCTCCTGGACCAGGAAGAGGCCAGGGAACTTGCTGCCATCGCCAGGCATATCCGGGATCCTTACCGCCAGGTATTCAGGCTGAGGGTCTGGGGAGAAATGCCGTTCCAGGAGATCGGCAGCCTGTTTGGCCGCAATGCCAACTGGGCCTGTGTTGTCTACCACCGGGCCCGGAAAATGATCCGGGAACAATATGAGGAGGAAACATGAACTGCGATATCGTTACAGACTTGCTGCCGCTGTATGCCGAGGGCATGGCCAGCGATCAAAGCCGGGAGCTGCTGGAGGAACACCTGAAGGATTGCCCTCAGTGCCGGAAGGCGCTGGCAGGCTTGAGGGCCGCGATGCCTGATGGGGAACAGGACACCCTGCCGCTTAAGGAAATCAGCCAAAAGCTGAAAACGCGGCGCCTGCTGACAGGGCTGTTGGCCATGTTCCTGGTGCTGGCCCTGGCCACTTCCGTTCTCTCAGCCCTCACCTCACCCCACTACGCGCCTTATCGGGAGGGTTTGTTCGCCATTGGGCAGGTGGAGGCCGCCCTTGAGGTCACCGTCTCGGACGGCTATCGTGCCAGCCTCTTCACTGAGGCCGTTCCCCCAGAGGAGGCCGGCGATATTCAACAGTTTAGCCTTGAGGTGTTCTCTTACCCAATGGATAAAGCAAAGGGGCAGGGCCAATTGACGCTGAAGGAGCCCATTGATGCGGGAAGGAAGCCGGCGGTCTATTATCTGGAGCCGGGACGGGAAGACAGGCTGGTCTACGGCACTGACCCCAATCCTGGCGGCGGGCGGATAACTCTGCCCCGCCTGGCGCTGGCCTATTATCTGACGCTTGCTTTGATACTGGCGGTAGTTCTGGGCCTCCTGCTGCTCATTTTCCGAAAAAAGGAAAAGGCGCATCGGGTGCTTACGGTCTTGATCGGCCTGCCGCTCTCCTGGCTTGCCGGGCATCTGATCATCAAAGGGTTCTCAACCGTTTCCTGGGAAATGGCAAGGGATTTCGTCTTTATCGCGTTAGCCGCCTCCTTCCTTTTTGGCGCGTGGCTGGTCTGGCAGGGATTTATTCGGCGCGGGAGGCTTGCCCGCTTCTGATTGCCCTTCAGGGCAGGGCATGCTATGCTTTGCGAGAGAAACGAATCTGCCGAGGGGAACCATGCATGTTTTTGCCCTGACGGAGCAAGCACTGAAAATCAACCTGCACATGCACACCAGCCAAAGC
>JAAYJP010000010.1 GCA_012522875.1 Clostridiales bacterium
CCAGGAAAGGGCGCAGCATACTATCCAGGCCGTAGAGGATTTGGAGCGCACGGCTGGTGAGCTTCGGGGCCGGGAAAGCCGGATTCGCGCGATGCTGGACCAATTGTCACCCTGGATGCAGCTTGATATCCCCACCGAAATCAATCGCAGTACCAGGTCGGTTCGGGTGTTTACCGGTACAGCCAACGCCAAAGGCCTGGAAAGGCTTTTGGCGGATTGGGCGGGGAAGCCTGCGGTAATCAAAACCCTTTTGCCGGTTAAGGATTCACTGTATTTCTGGGCTGCAGTGCATATGGGGGAGGCTGAGCGCTTTCTGCAGGCGCTCCAGGTGATTGGCTACCAGCCGGTAAGCCTGCCGGATGGCACCGGAACACCCATTGAGCAGCAGGGTGAAGCCGAAAAAGCCCTTTTGACTATTGACAATCAGAAAAAGGCCCTGGAAGAGGAGCTGCGAAAAGAAGCGGAACACCTGCCTGCCCTTCGACTGGGCTACGAAGCCCTGAAAGCGGAGCTGGACAGGGAGGAAGCGCAGGCGCAAATGGTACACACGGCTTCCACCACCTACCTCAGCGCCTGGGTGCCCGCTTTGGCCGCCCCGGGCGTTGAAGCCGCCGTCCGCGCGCAATTTCCGGATACAGTCGTGGCTATTTCAGACCCGAAGGAGGGGGAGGAACCTCCGGTGCTGCTGCGCAACAACCCGGTGGCGGCTCCCTTTGAGTCCATTGTGACTGGCTTTTCCATGCCGCATGCGGGAAGCCTTGACCCAACCGCTATCATGATGCCCTTTTTCGCCTGCTTCTTTGGTATGATGGTGTCAGACGCAGGTTATGGCATCATGATGGCGCTGCTGGTTCCCCTGCTCATCAAACTGATGAAGCCATCAAAGCAGGGGCGCAAGCTGTTTTGGGTAATCGGCGTCGGCGGTGTTTTCACCGTTTTTTGGGGTGCCATGTACAATACCTGGTTTGGCTTCGCGCCCTGGCCTACCCTGTTTGACCCTGTGAACGATTCCCTGCCGGTGATGCTCTTGTGTGTGGCCCTGGGTGCAGTCCACCTGTTTACAGGCCTTGGCATCGCGGCTTACCTCAACATCCGGCGCGGCCAGTACCTGGATGCGGTGTATGACCAACTCAGTTGGTTTTCCCTGGTGATTGGCCTGGGATTGCTCCTGCTTCCCCAAACGTCCGAAATCGGCAAGTGGATGGCCATCGCCGGAGCCGCTGTTATCATCATTACAGCAGGGCGCCAGAAGAGCAGCAATCCCTTCAAGCGCGTCCTTTCCGGCTTGGGGGCGCTTTATAATGTGTCCGGCTGGCTGAGCGACCTCTTAAGCTACATGCGCCTGTTTGGAATGGGCTTGGCCACAGGAGTTATCGGCATGGTGATTAACCTGTTGGTGGGCATGGTGATGGAAAGCGGGGCCATCGGCATCATCATCGGCATCCCGCTGTTTGTAGGCGGCCACCTTTTCAACGCCGCCATCAACATTCTGGGCGCCTATGTGCATGCGAGCCGGCTTCAGTATATTGAGTTCTTCGGCAAATTCTACGAAGATGGCGGTATCGCTTTTACGCCGCTTGGCTATTCACCCCGGTACGTTCGCGTCCAGGACGCCTCGTAATGGCGCACGGCGCCTGATATACTCACATTTTATAATCATTCGGGAGGGCAGCTACATGGAAATCTTGGGAATGTCACTGGGGCAACTGCTGGCGCTGTTGGGCGCTGCATTTTCTGTGATCATGGCGGGCATGGGTTCAGCCAAGGGAGTATCGTTGGCAGG
>JAAYJP010000132.1 GCA_012522875.1 Clostridiales bacterium
ACTGGGAGAAGCGCTGGAGGATCGCGGCCGAAATGATATGTTCGACAGCGCCAACGGCTTTGATATCAACTATGTTCTAAACGGCGAAGGCCTTCGAGAGGCGGCGGTGCTGACGCTCCCTGATACTGGCCTTATGATGCGGGTGATCACTGATCAGCCGGGTATTCAGGTGTATTCCGGCCAGGGCCTGAACAATGCCGGCCGAGGCGGCGCCATCTATGGGCCCTACAGCGGCATTGCCCTTGAAACCCAGCACCTGCCGGACAGTGTCCATCATGCCCATTTTCCGGACACTACGCTTAAGGCTGGCGACATATTCCAAAGCACGACGATCTACCAATTTGACGTGGATGTTTTGGCGGGGTAAACCCTCAGCCATTCTTCCTTCAAGGCCGCGTATAGGGCCAGATCGGAAAAGCTGCCCTGTTTATCCGGATGGGCTTGGCGCAGGCAACCCTCAAAAACCAAACCGGCTTTTTCCATCACCCGGCCGCTGGCCGGGTTATTTGTGGCGTGACGAAGGATGAGGCGGCGAAATCCGACCTCCACAAAAAGAAATCGCATGATGGCTCGAAGCGCTTCAGTCATGATTCCCTGGTTCCAGTATTTTTTGGTGAGACAATAGCCGATTTCCCCGTCAAGGCGCTTGGGAGACCAGGTAACCAGCGCGATATCGCCAATCACCTGCCCGTTATGTTCAATCGCCCAATGGTAGTAGCGGCCGGTTTTATACGACTTGATCCAGTTTTGTAATAAGCGCTGAGTGTATCCAACATCTGGATGTGTGTTCCACATCAGCGTTCTGGTCACCTCAGCATCTCCTGCCCAATTGTCGAACATCGCCTGCGCATCATCAATCCGGTATTGCCTGAGCCATAGCCTATCTGTCATGAGAGAGGCTGTGCCAAGATGCGTCAGAAGCGAATCATCTGCTTGCACATCCGTTTCCAGCGCGTACGATATTTTGATCTCCGCTTTTCGGACATCGCCGGAGCCAATAACTGGTTTGTGGGCGTCCTCCGGGAAAAAGACGGCAAACATTCCAGCCGAAAGAACACACAGTGTGCCCTGATATGAGTCAGTGCTTGTGAGAATGTCCATTTGGGCATCATAGCCCGTCCATCCCGCCAATTGATCAATCGGTGCCCAGGCAATGGATTCGGTGCCTTCCAGGATGATGTGAATGTCAATGACAGTCCTGTGGGCTTCCCAAACAGGGTTTTTTTCCAGAGCAGCGCGCCAAATATTCATGCGAAAGCGTTTTCCGCCGAATGTATGGCTACCGTCAGCCAATGCAGTGAAATCAGCATCCAGCAGCAGTTCAATCGCATCGTCAAGGTTGTGGTGACAGCCAAGGTACCGTGTGAAATCGCGAGTCTTACCGGTTATCATCATGCATCTCCCATGCCGTTTTCTGATGCAGATTGTAGTTTTTTGCCCGGATGAAGTCAATTCCCGCCTGCGAAAAGCGAATTGCGAAAAGACTTTACAAATTAACCCGTTCGTGTTATTCTGCATAACGCGATGGGGCATTAGCGCAGTTGGTAGCGCACCACAATGGCATTGTGGGGGTCAAGAGTTCGAGTCTCTTATGCTCCACCATGATTTGTCTGAAAACGCTTATGTTTTCAGGCATTTTTCATTTTTTTTGTGTCCAAAAAAGCCCCCAAAAAGAATTGGAGGAACCGCTCTTATGATGAGAATCCTTGGAGATGCGATATGGCAAGGGAATTCTCCGCATTTGTCTCAGTTGATCGCCATTTTTGTTCGCGATCTTTGTTGCAGGAGCATAAGAATGCCGGGGACCACTCCTTTGGCTGGCGTTGTCAGGCTGATTGCCTGCCAGATGTTGTAGCCTGTGTGGGCCAGCGCAGTCTCGGCTGTCACCCTTTCTTTCCCGCGGTACAGAAAGGACTGCAAGCCATCGTAACATTTGACGGTGCCAAGGGGATGTTCCGTTGTTTCTTTCCTGATCTGCTGGCGTGCCTTGTCCCGCTTGATGGTGATCCTGACTGTTTCTTTGGCGCGGCCTTTTCGATGAAGCGAATGGTAGTTGGGACTGATGACATAATCCATTGGAAGCTGCTGTAAGGGGTAGTCCGGATGGCCATACATCAGCACGGACAGTACATTGGAGTTATAGCCAATCAAGACGGGCTTCTCGCCTTTCGAATCTGTATATCCTTCAGCTTCTCCGATATTCCTTCCTGCGGAGTGTCCAAATGAAGCATCTCTTTCCGCTCATAATAGCTGACCAGCCCGTTCAGATAAGTTTCCGGTTTCCGGATTTGTTCCTCATTATTTTGCAGCTTCTTTGCTGTGACTTCGGAATAGTAATATTGGCTTTGAAGGTTTCCTTGAGAACCAGACGCCTGTCCTTACGAAAGTCGTTGAGGGTCCTGAAATTCTGCTTAAGTCAATTGATGAGCCATTTGACGCTGATGCTCCGCCCATACTCCTGCTGCAACCGCCGCGAGGAGCGCATGTGTTGGATGCAGCCATAAAGATACAGATTCAGCAGGTCATGTGGATCATAACCCGGACGCCTTGTCCGTGCAGGCACAGCCTTTTCAAAGCCTTGCCCGCCCATTTCAAGCCCGTCCACAAAAGCGTCCACAACCGCGCTTGCTGATACGCCGTATTCTGTTCGTTAAGGTTGGGCATGAAAATTTCGCGCTGATTCCGCTGTTCACCTGCTTCATATCCCATAGCTGAAATACGCTGCGGTTTTCTTCAACTAAGCAATGTTTCCCTTTTCCCGTGACTTTTCGGACAGTCTCTCTGCAAGCGCTTGTCATTTCAAGGATTTTTCTTGTTGAAAGCATGACTCACGATGTTGGCTATGACTCAACATGTATCTGATTTTGTTTAGGCATTGCGTACTGCGGTATACCTCAAGCATGGAGCGGAGAGAGATGTGGCGAGGTGATATGCACATGGAAGGGATGGATGATGGCATGAAAGTATGGAGGGACCGAGCGCTATTGGGTTTTTTTTGTTTGTTTCTCTTATTCCCAGCCTTTGCTGGTAAGTCGGTTCAAGCGTTCGGCAATATGCAGGTAGGTTTGTTTTCATGGGATATTGAAGCCATTCGTGAGAAAGGTTCCCGGGAGGACTTATTCAGTATACTGTTTGAAATAAATGCAAATGAGGTATATCAATCGCTCCGGGTGGACAGCGCGCGTGATTTCTTGATGGAAGCGCATCAGAGGGGTGTTCGGGTTTATGCACTTTCCGGCCAGCCTGAGTGGGGGTTGGACCCAAAGGCCGGGAAGATGATGAAAGAGGTTGACCTGGTCGTCTCCTTGAGGAGAAAACTTGATGGGGCGGGTCCCGCGGGGCTGGTTCTGGATGTAGAGCCCTATTTGACCAAAATCTACCGAAATGACCCGGAGCAAGCAATGGATACCTTTGTGGCTGCCATGAGAAAGACATACGCTTACGCAAGGGAAGCGGGCGTTGAAGTGATTCTGTGCATCCCGTACTTCTATGATACCAAGGGATTTCCTGACCATTTGAGGGCCTTGATAGAAGAGGCTTCGGACGCGGTTGCCGTGATGAATTACTTTAAGAGGACGGAAGCGGCAAATATTGCTTCAGAGGTATCCATTGCACGGGAGTCGGGAAAACGCCTCATCAACATTGCGGAGCTGCAGCGGCCAGGTACCCATGACCTGACGGAGCGCAACACCTATTTTCGCGAAGGCTTACCCGCAGTATGGAAGAGTTTTGAAAAACTGGCGGGTGATTTTGGCTATGAAGGACTGTCTTATGCCCTTCATGACTATACAGCACTAAGGGAAGTGATTGATCGTGAATGAAGTGATGCGCAATGAGAAGAAATACCTAATCACGTTGGACAGATACTATGCCCTGGGGCATTGGCTCAGCCAAACGTTGCATCCGGATGAGCACAGCACAGGCGACGGATACATTATACGTTCTCTTTACTTTGATACATTGGAGGAGAAAGATTATGTGGAAAAGGAGGATGGGATAGAAACGCGGCGCAAGATCAGGCTGCGAAACTATGGTCCGGGGATGCCTTTTGCCATGCTGGAAATGAAGCAAAAACAGGGCAACAACCAAAAAAAACGCTCACTCCGTATTTCCCGGGAAGACGGGGCTGCGCTGTGCCGAAGGCAGTATAGCGTGCTGCTGAAATACCCGGATCCCTTTGCTGCTGAGTGCTTTGGCCTGATGAGTTGGCAATGCTATCTTCCCAAGGCGGTGGTTGAATACCGCCGTAAAGCTTTTGCGGCAAAGGAAAACAACATCCGCGTCACCTTTGACCATCACATTACAGGAACCGAATCAAACTTTGACATTTTTTCACGCGATCTCATGCAATACCCTGTTCTGGACCCATATCTGGTGGTTCTTGAGGTCAAGTACAATGGGTTCCTGCTGAGCTATATCAAGGAAATGCTGAAAACTGTAAACATGAGCGAATCATCCGTCGGCAAATACAGTTTGAGCCGGGCCGTAACCACGCATTACCGATTCTAACGTAATCGAATTGAGGTAAGAACTGATGAGAGATTTCCTGCGCAGCATTCTTGAGCAGAATCGCACACTGACGATTAATGAGCTCGCCGTCAATATCCTGTCTTCGGTTATCTATGGGCTGATTATCTACCTGTCCTACTGGTATACGCATCAAGGAACCACGTACAGTAAAAAGTTCAATGTAACGGTTCTGACGCTCACGGTGCTTACCGCAAGTGTCATGACCGTTATCGGCAATAATGTGGCGCTGTCTCTGGGCATGGTAGGTGCGTTGTCCATCGTGCGCTTCCGCACTGCAATCAAGGACACCCGGGACACAACGTACATCTTTTGGGCCATTGTCGTTGGAATTGCCTGCGGTGTGGGGGATTTTCTGGTGGCGGGGATTGGCACCGCTGCGGTATTCCTGGTGCTTCTGGCATTAGGACGTGTACGCAACGAGAACCGTATGCTGCTTATTGTCCGTGCGCACGGCAGCAAGGAGATGGAAATTGAAGGGCTAGTATTTAAAACCTACAACGCCAAAGCGCTCATGCGTGTCAAGAATACGACTCCTGAGGCTGTGGAGATGATTTTTGAACTTGACCGGGGAACCTATGACGCTGCGCAGAAAGAGCAGGGCACCGTCATTCAGAAATTGTACGAACTGGGTGGTATTGAATATGTCAATATCGTCGCTCAGAGCGACGAGATTACAGGATAAGCGCATGCGGAACAGATTCACACGGATTATGTTTCTTTTGACGGTTCTGGCGCTCGCCAGCGGCGGCGCGCTGACCATTGTGGCCGGCGATCCTCCTGCCATCCGCGAATACCAGCACCGCATGGCCGCACAGCCTGATTCAGTAACGGGTGATGAAGAGGGTTTTTTGACGCATCTTCCAATTATTTCCATAAAAACCAACGGCCAGGATGTGCCGGGTGAGCGTATCGGTGATGATGTTGATGGCACCAGATTGTACACACTTTCAGAGGAGGGTGGTGCCAGAATTACAGTAGATCTGGCTGTTTATGACAGCGGAGGAGTCAACCGGGTGTCCGACTCTCCCAAGGTTTCAAGTCAGGCTCGCATCCGTTACCGTGGCAACTATTCACGTTGGTTTTATAAAAAGTCATACGCGGTATCTTTGATTAGGAACGATGGCACCACTCCCAATCCCCACACAATCAGCGGACTGCCGTCCCATGATGAGTGGGTGCTGCATGGCCCCTGGATAGACCGCACGCTGCTGCGCAATTATCTTGCGTACAATGTAGCGGGGGAAATCATGTCCTACGCGCCCGGCGCTCGCTTTGTGGAATTGGTGCTTGACGGCGAGCACCATGGCATATATGTGCTGGTGGAGCCAATAACAAGGGGTGCTGGGCGGCTTTCACTCAGAAAGCCAGATGATGGCAAGGACGTCACCAGTTTCATTGTCCGCTGGGACCGCGCCACCAAAAGCGACCAGAGACTGGACAACTTCCTCTTTTACACCTACCGGTCAGACCTGTCCGCGCTGGATGTTCGCTATCCAGGCAAACAGAACATCACGCCGGGGCGCATGGACTATATAGAGCGTACCATCAGCCAGGTTGAGAGGACACTCTACTCAGCGGATATGAAGGACCCCAGAAAGGGCTATTATCAATACCTGGATTTAGAATCATTTGCGCAGTATTTTCTGATCAATGAGTTTTTCAGAAACGTTGACGCGGGGCGTTACTCTACCTTTCTTTACAAGGATGTGCGCGGCAAGGTGAAGCTGGTCGTGTGGGATTTTGACAACGCGGGAAACAACTACATAGACCGCTCCTGGACTGAGGCCGGATTCTCGATGCAAAACGCGCCCTGGTTCTCGGCGTTGCTGATGGACGACCTATTCGTGGACCTGCTTATCAAGGAATATCGCACTTTACGCTCCGGGGCTCTGAATGAGGATTATCTGCTGCGGACGATTGATGAAACGGTGGCATATCTGGGCAATGCTGTGGATCGCAATTATGAAAAGTGGGGGCGGGCTTTTGACATGACCGACTACAATGGCCTGGATTACCTGATTCCGGTGCAGCGAAACTATACAAGCTATGACGAATCCGTCCAACAGTTCAAAGGATTTATTGTCGCCCGGGGCAGGTGGCTGGACGATCACATTGAAACATTGCGGCAATATAGCCAGGACAGCAAAACAACCACCATCCTCAACCCCTAAAGGAGTACATGTGAAGAAGTTCATTCTGACCTCCGCCTTGTTGGGATTATTGGCGCTTTTTACCTGGTATGCTTATAACTTCCAGGGTTTTTTCATTGATTTGGATCCGGGGGCCTTGATCACGGCGCATTCGACTGCCTGGGGCAAGGAATTGGCTGTACGGGATGAGGACGGCAAATGGCAGCCGTTTGAGGTTCGTGGCGTTGTGCTCAATGGTAGCCTGCCTGGATATGTGCCCAATGCGTTTCAGCCTGATGAAGGCACGTATCTGAGATGGATGAGGCAGATAGGGGATCTGGGAGCCAACACCATCCGCGTGTACACGGTGATGGATGAGGAATTCTACAACGCTTTGTACACGTATAATGCAGGAAACAATACGCCGCTTTATCTTCTGCAATCAGTGCGGATATCCGATAGTATGACCAATTCAGCCCGTGACGCCTATGAAAGCGGTTTTGCCGAGGCACTTCTGGCAGATGGTAAGGAAGCCGTGGATGTGATCCATGGAAAAAGAATCATTCTGGCCAACAAGACCAGGGGCAGCGGCACATACCGTAAGGATATATCAAAATGGGTGTTGGGATTTATTATTGGACATGAATGGAATCCTGCAACCATCGCTTACACCAATAACCGGTCCCATTCCATTGTGTATGATGGCGAGTTCATCCGGGCAAAGGAAGGCGCTACAGTATTTGAGGCAATGCTGGCCAGTGTGATGGACCAGGTGGTCGGCTATGAAAGCAGGAAGTATAAAGTTCAGCGCCTGATTAGCTTTATGAATGATCCCAGCCATGATCCTTTTGTCTATGACCAGTTGTATGGAAGGCAGATTCCCAAATTCAGCCAACTGGACATTGAACAAATAGAGGGCACAGCGATGTTTCACGCGGGACTTTTCGCTGCGTATCGCGCCTACACATTCCTACCGGATTTTTGGTCCTACCTGTCCCGGGAGCAAATAATACGCCTGGGCGATATTCCAGCGCGCGTAGACCGCCGCCGCAGCTTTGACGGCTATGTTCAGTTGCTGTCCGAATACCATACGGCGCCTGTTGTAGTAGCCAGCTTGAGCTTCTCTTCCTCCCGGGGGATAGATACCCTCCATTATGGCGGGCCGATAGATGAAAAACGCCAGGGGGAACTGCTGGTGAAGGCGTATGAAGACATCATGGCAACCGGCGCAAGTGGAGCAATCATCACCGGATACAAGGACAACTGGGGTCAGCGCGCCTGGAACACTTCCTATGCTGTGGATTTGTCCCGCGCGCATATGTGGCACGATTTGCAAACCGTCGCGCAGTCCGATGGGTTGCTGGCTTTGGAACCCATAGCGTATGCACCTCGTGTGACAATAGACGGAAATCCTCTTGAATGGGAAGAAACGAAGGCGCTCGTAACACAGGATGGCATGAAGCTTTATGCAACGTATGATGCCGAGGCGCTGTATGTTTGTGTCGCAGGCGGTGTTTCATCTGATGTGCCATTGTATGTTGTCTTAGATGTTACGCCGAAGTCTGGCAGCGCCACCTATCCGCCCGCAAGGCTTGCGTTTGACCGGGATGTGGACTTTGTGCTCCGTTTGCAGGGTACGGGGGAAGGCAGCCGCCTTTTGGTACAAGCCAGGTATGAGTCCCGGCGAGCCAATTTCTTTTTTGAAACCACGCGCCAGGACGCATACATCAATCCGCCTCAAAGAGACAGCAATGTATTTGTGCCTATACTCAGTGTCTTGAGACGTCTTGGAATCCCACCTGAAACGCCCGAAGGGCAGGAGCCGCCACCCCAGTACGGCACTTATGAGACAGGGAGATTAACGGATGGCAATGCGGATTCACTCGGCACTGATTTCAACTCATTGACTGATGTCAGCTTCGGACTGGATGCGGTTGAAGCCCGTATCCCCTGGTCGCTTTTGAACTTTTCTGATCCCTCCGCAATGATGATTCATGATGATTACTATGAACACTATGGGGTGAAGTTCATCCGCATTGACGCGCTGCACATTGGCTTGGCCCAGGAAGGCCGCGTGGTGGGGCTGGAACCCCTGTTGCTTGCGGGCTGGGAAGAGGTTCAAATCAGGGAGCGAAAAAAGCAGAGCTACTATATCGTTCAGAAAGCATGGGGCGTTGAGTAATGTCAGGAGTGAATGCAGTTCCTCTTATCATCGGTTTTTATATGTTTATTAGTGCTGCTTTGCTTGTATTCAACATATGGTATATTGCCAGGCATCGGGGGGATGACAATCGCCATTGGAAGAAAACCAGGAAATGGCTTCGCGAGATAAAGCGGCAGGTTCGCGCAATGGCGGATGTACCGGGTCCTATTGCAGACAAAGCGCATATTGATAAGCTTGCGAAAAAACTCCAAAGTCTCGCCGAACTGACGGCATATGATGATGCGCTTGGGCGTGCATCTCAATTCTTCACCACTGGGCAAATCCGGTCCTACCTGCAAAGCTGCATGCCAAGCTTTCGTATTCTGACCGTAGCTTATGCCCGGTTCAGCGATATGGAGAAAGCATATTACATGCAGGGGACAACGAGGCATCTGGCAGGCCTTGAAACTGTGCCGATTCATGATGATCAGCTATATCCGTTCCTGGCAAATAGCAATGTATTCTGCCGTGAGAATACCCTGCGCCTGCTTTACGCGATGGGGGATGCAGATATGGTCCGGCGGGCTTTTGACATCCTGGCGGAGAAAGACATCTTTCATCATGAAACGCTCCTGACCGCCGGATTGATGTCATTTTGCGGGGACAAGGGCGCATTAGCCGGAAGTTTGTTGGAAAAGGTGAATGTTTGGCCTGAGCCTATGGGGGTAGCTGTAATCCGCTTCATTGAAGCATGCGGAGCCGATTTCAGACAGCCCTTTTTTGAGGCCATTGGCTCAAAGGGCCTGGGCCATGAGGTTCGGGTGGCTATCCTTCGCTATTTCGGTAATTACCCCTTTGGGCCCATGCTGCCAACGCTCCTTTCCTATTTGCGTATCACGCATCGGAGCAGAGACGATCTGGCAGTGGCTGCCGCCGTGGCGCTCGGTGCCTATCCGGGGAAAGAAAGCATTGGCGCGCTGAAAGACGCGCTGTCCAGTAGGAATTGGGAGGTTCGGAACAGTGCGGCAAAATCACTGATGATGCTTGAAGCTACAGAATCAGACCTTGGAGATGTCATCAGCGGCCAGGATAGATTTGCCCGTGAGATGTTCTGCTACCATGTTCAGGCGCAGGAACAAGATGATCGATTCCCGTTTTGTTCCAGAAGTGAGATGGAGGCATAAATGGAATCCGCTATTTGGGTGTCATTGTTATATGGTATCGTCTCTTTTTACCTGCTTTATCTGATGATTTATGCCACCTTCCAGTTTATCTCTGTTGCGATGGGCGCGCTGACACTTCATGAGCGCCAGCGTCTGCAACGTGTTCGAAAGAAGTTAGGCGGAGATTTGGATATCCCCGTCTCCATTCTTGTGCCCGCATACAATGAGGAGGTAACAATCCTGGCGAGCGTGGAGTCTCTTTTATCACTGGATTATGGACAGTATGAAATTATCGTTGTAGATGACGGGAGCAAAGATGCCACGTCCGAAAAGATGGTCAACCATTTTCGGATGAGCCCAATCAGCCGGCCCATCAGGATCACGCTCCCCTGCCAGCCGGAGAAAGCGGTATATGAAGCACGGATAGGCAAAGTCAAACTGACGCTGATCACCAAACATAACGGGGGAAAAGGCGACGCATTGAATATGGGCATCAACGCCTCCCAAAACCCTTACTTCCTATGCATCGATGCCGACAGCATGCTGCAGCGCGATACCCTGACCCGTATCGTGCAGCCAGTCCTGGAGGACGATGCCGTGGTCGCGGTAGGAGGGATGATCCGGGCGGCTCAGAGCGCGATACTGTCAAATGGGATTGTCAAGGATTTCTTTATGCCAGTCCATCCGTTGGTTGCCATGCAGATAGTTGAATATGACCGGTCATTCCTGGCTTCGAGAATTTTGATGGATCAGTTTAACGGAAATCTGATTATATCAGGTGCTTTGGGTTTATTCAGAAAAGACGTGGTTGTATCTGCGGGGGGGTATGCCACCAACACTTTGGGAGAGGATATGGAACTTGTGCTCAAGCTGCATGTTTACTGCCGCAACAACAAGCGGGAATACGCCATTCGCTATGAGCCAAGCGCGGTCTGCTGGAGCCAGGTGCCATTCAGCATCCGCGATATCCGGCGCCAACGGCGCAGATGGCACCTGGGTCTTTTCCAGAGCCTGATGAAATACCGCCAGGTGATGGGCAGTTCCAAGTATGGGCTGGCTGGATATGTTTCGTTTACATATTATCTGCTGTATGAGTTGCTTTCCCCGATCATTGAACTGTTTGGACTCCTGGTCGTCGCACTGATGGCAATCCTTGGGGTTCTGGATGCCGGGTTTACGCTTCAATTGTTCCTTATATATGGGCTATTCGGGGCCTTGCTCTCAGTCACCGCTTTTTTCCAGCGCACCTACACACAGAACCTGAAACTGCGGCCCCGGGACGTTCTTTACGCGATCATGGCTTGTGTGGCCGAAAGCGTATTTTTTCATTATGTGCTTGCCTATGTCCGAGCGACCGCTTTCTTTTCCTACAAAAGACGCAAGGGTCAATGGGGTGTCATTCGCCGGGCGAATATTAGCGGGCAAGGAAAGTCAACGGAAGAGTCTTCTTAATGGTGATAAAAATCGGCTGGTTTGTGCGCCAATTATACGTCCCGGTCCCATTTGTGACTGGGACCGTAAAAGAACAGCGCGTTTCTCCGCTTTGTGGTATAAATTTCTCCGAATCTTTTGGGTGGAGGCAGTTGGTATGCGCTTAAGGGCATTAAGGGCCGCGTTTCCCAAAACACTGCCGGTGATGGCGGGATATCTGTTTTTAGCCATCGGTTTTGGCGTCTTGCTCAGAAAAGCTGGGTTTGGTACGGCATGGGCGCTTCTAATGAGTGGAGGCATTTACGCCG
>JAAYJP010000011.1 GCA_012522875.1 Clostridiales bacterium
CCTCGGAATTTGTCATCGCCGCCGCCGCTTTTATTGAGCTGGGGCTGAATCTTGAGACCATCAAGAAAATCGTTTTCCCTCACCCCACAGTGTCTGAGATCATCCGCGAAGCGGTTTTCCAATACGAGTAAGGAGCAAGGAGCAGAAACATGAGCAAACAACTGGCCGTATCCCCTGAATCCGTCCGCAAGCCGGGCAAACTGAAGACGCCTGACATCCCCGTCAACGTCTACCAGAAGGCCGTCAAGGACGAGAAAAACAACTACAGCAAGGAAGAGTTCCTCAATATTTACCGGGATATGTGCTATATCCGGGAGTTTGAGACCATGCTCAACCTGATCAAGACCAAGGGTGAGTACGAGGGCGTGCCATACAACCACCCCGGCCCCGCCCATCTTGGAATCGGCCAGGAGGCGGCTTATGTGGGCGCGGCCTACCTGTTGACGCTGGACGACTATACCTTCGGTTCCCACCGCAGCCACGGTGAGATCCTGGCCAAGGGCTTAAGGAGCATCGAGATCCTGGATGATAAGCGCTTAAACGGCATCATGGAAAGCTTCTTTGGCGGCAAAACCTATGATGTGGTCAAGGATACAGGGAAGTCCGCCAAGGAAAACGGCATCAACTTCCTGCTGTATGGCATGATGTGCGAGACCTTTGCGCGGGAAAACGGCTTTAACAAGGGCCTGGGCGGCTCCATGCACGCCTTCTTCACGCCTTTTGGCATTTATCCCAACAACGCCATTGTGGGCGGCTCCGGCTCCATTACCCCCGGCGCCGCGCTTTACAAGCTGTCCAACAAAAAGCCGGGCGTGGTGGTGTGCAATATCGGAGACGGCGCCATGGCCTGCGGCCCTGTCTGGGAGGGCTTGATGATGGCCACGATGGGCCAGGTCCGCACCCTGTGGGGCGAGGGCTTTGGCGGCATGCCCCTCATCTTCAACATCAATGACAACTTCTATGGCATGGGCGGCCAGACCCAGGGCGAAACCATGGGCATGGACATGATCGCCCGCATAGCAGCCGGTATCGCGCCTAACGCCCTCCACGCCGAGCGGGTGGACGGCTACAACCCCCTGGCCGTCATCGACGCCTACCGCCGCAAGCTGCCCGTGGCCAGGAAGGAGGGGCCGGTTTTCCTGGACGTGATCACCTACCGCATCTCCGGCCACAGCCCGTCTGACTCCAGTTCCTACCGCACCAAGGAAGAGATCGATGCCTGGGAGCAGGCGGATTCCATCCAGTCCTTTGGCCGCCAGCTGGTGGAGGCAGGCATCAGTAAAAAAAGCGAGCTGGATCAAATCCACGCCAGGGTGGTGGAGGATATGGTACGCAACCTGAAGCTGTCCATTGACGACACGGTTTCGCCCCATGTGCCCCTGATGTCCTCAGACCCTGACTATATCGCCAACCTCATGTTCTCCAACCAGTCAGTCCGCGCCTTTGATAAGGATAGGGAGCCCGAGGTTCTCCTGCCGAAAGCGGAATGCCCCCGGGTGCAGCAGATCGCCAAAAAGGAGCGCTTTGGCCTGGACAAAGACGGCAAGCCCGTCAGCAAGAACCGGGCCTACCAGCTTCGGGACGGCATTGCCGAGCCCATCATCAACAAGTTTTATGAGGATCCGACACTCATCACCTTTGGTGAGGATGTCAGGGACTGGGGCGGCGCCTTTGCCGTCTACCGCGGCATGACCGAGGCCCTGCCCTACCACCGCCTGTTCAACACCCCCATCTCCGAGGCCGGCATCGTGGGTGCAGCCGTGGGCTATGCCATGGCCGGCGGCCGGGTGGTGGCGGAACTCATGTACTGCGACTTCCTGGGCCGCTCGGGGGATGAGGTATTTAACCAGCTGTCCAAGTGGCAGGCCATGTCCGCCGGGATGCTGAAAATGCCCGTGGTGCTGAGGCTTTCCGTGGGCAGCAAGTATGGTGCCCAGCACTCCCAGGACTGGTCGGCCCTGGCCGCCCACATCCCGGGGCTCAAGGTGGTCTTCCCGGCCACGCCCTATGATGCCAAGGGCCTGATGCAGGCGGCGCTTAACGGCACTGACCCGGTGATTTTCCTGGAAAGCCAGCGCATCTATGACATGGCGGAGCTCTTCCATGAGGGCGGCGTGCCCGAAGAGGAATACGAGATCGCCATGGGCGACCCGGATGTGAAGCGGGTGGGCAGCGATGTCACCATCCTGTCCATCGGGGCCACCCTTTACCGGGTGCTGCCGGCTGCCGACATGCTCAAGGAAAAATATGGCCTGACCGCTGAGGTAATCGATGCCCGCAGCATCGTTCCCTTCGACTATGCCAAGGTCATTGAGTCGGTGAAAAAGACCGGCCGCATCATCATCACAGGGGACGCCTGTGAGCGCGGCAGTGTCATGCGCCAGATGGCTTCCACCATCACGGAACTGGCCTTTGATTATCTGGATGCTCCGCCGGTGGTGGTGGGTGCGCGCAACTGGATCACCCCTGCCCATGAGATGGAAGACGCCTTCTTCCCCCAGCCGGAATGGATCCTGGACGCCATCGACCAGCGCCTCCTGCCGCTGAAGGGCCACGCGTTCACCCGGAACTTCGCGGAGGTGGAGCAGATCAGGCAGAACAAACAGGGGGTCTGATGGAGATCCGCTTGTTTGAGAGCGATTCC
Organism: Clostridiales bacterium; assembly: GCA_012522875.1. Taxonomy (GTDB): domain Bacteria; phylum Bacillota; class Clostridia; order Christensenellales; family Aristaeellaceae; genus UBA6115. The sequence continues at coordinate 2,645 of JAAYJP010000011.1, forward strand.
CACAGCCCTCACCATAACCTGGCCATTGAGGAGGCGCTTCTTCAGGACGGGGCCGTAGGCCCCGCCCTTTTCCTGTGGCAAAATACCCACACGGTGGTCATCGGCCATGCGCAGAACGCCTGGAAGGAGTGCCGGACGGCCCTGCTTGAGGAGGAGGGCGGAACCCTGGCGCGGCGCACCACCGGAGGAGGTGCTGTCTACCATGACCTGGGAAATTTGAACTTCTCCTTCGTGATGCCAAAGGCGCTCTACGACGTGCCCCGGCAACTAAACGTCATCCGCCGGGCGGTGAAGGAATTTGGCGTAGAAACGGAGAACTCCGGCCGCAATGACATCGTGATCCTCCCCGGCGGGGAAAAGTTTTCCGGCAATGCCTTCAGGATAAGCCGGGAGGCCGGGCTTCATCACGGCACCATCCTCATGGATGTGGACATGGCCAGGCTGGGCCGCTACCTGGCCCCTTCCAGGCAGAAACTGGAAGCCAAAGGGGTGGCCAGTGTGCGCGCCCGGGTGGGGAATCTCAAGGAACACGCCCCGGGCATCACCATCCCGGCGCTGAAGGAGGCCCTCTGGGCCGCTTTCGCTCGGGAGTACGGCCCCGCCATGAAGAAGCCCTGGCAGGAGGTCCTGGATAAAGGGCTCATCCAGCGCTATGAGGAGCGGAACAAGTCCTGGGAGTGGAACTACGGCCGTACGCCGCGGTTTGATCTCTCCCTGGAAGCCCGTTTTCCCTGGGGCGGAGTGGAACTGCTGCTGAGCCTCAGGAATGCCATGGTGCAGGAGGTTCACTGCTATACCGATGCCAACGATCCAGGCCTGGCGGCCAGGGTGCAGGAGGCCCTCATAGGCGCGCCTTTTGCTCCCCCAGCCCTGGCTGACAGTCTCCAAAAGAGCGGCAAGGCGGAAGACCGGGAGCTGGCAGATTGGCTTAGGACGCAGGAATTTTAAACCGGACAGATACAAATCACCCCCGCCTGAGGACATGAGGCGGGGGCATATTTCTGCCTGGCGCTATAAAAAGAGGGTTATCCCGATATCGGCCCAAGAGGAAAAGACGGCAAGCATGGGGACAAATCTAAGGCCGAACCGTAACGCTGCTGTAACGGCGGCCTGTTTTGGCAGGGTGTTTGGCGCGCCGGAGCCCGGTATCATGGGCTGCAGCGAAATGCCTCCGGGGAAGATGGGGGTGGGAATGCCGTGGGCATGGAGCCATTGGGGATACATGCCAATGCAGTAGCGGTCGGAGGTGACATCATGCTCTCCGATATGACGCCCGGCAGTTCGGAAACGCCCAAGGAAGCCGCCGGGATCACCTTTTCCCATGCGGGTGCGGAAAAAATACGGGAGAACTCTGGGCGCCTGGGCCGCGATGGCGAGGCCCTGACGTTCCCCGCAGA
>JAAYJP010000133.1 GCA_012522875.1 Clostridiales bacterium
GGAGGTGCTGTCCGCCCTGCATGCCCTCGCGATGCTTCCTCCCCGGGCACGTACCGCACTCCCCGGCATGACGCCGGGGCGGGAGCACATCCTGCCCACCGGCCTGGCTGTGCTGGCTGCCCTGATGGAGGCGCTGAGCCTTGGGCAGATGATCGCCACCAGCCGCAACAACACCGATGGGGTGCTCTGGCGCCTGGCAAACCAGGGGCACCTTCGGATGGCGTGAAAGCGCTGTTTCTGTGCCTTGGCTCAAGAAAAGGAGGTTTCCCTTGCGAAAAACGCGATGCCTGTCCCTGATCCTCTGCCTGTGCCTCATGGCTGTATCCCTGCCCGTTATGGCCCGGGTCCAGCTTCAGGGCTATTCCGGCGGCTACCAGTATGTCACCTTTGGCAGCTATCCCCAAACGGCGCAAGGAGAAAAACGGCCGATCCTCTGGCGGGTGCTGTGGGCCGGGCCCGGGAGGGCCTATCTGCTCAGCGACAGAATATTGGATGTGAAGCGCATAGACGGCGACCAGTGGCAGTATCAGGGCTGGCCATCCAGCGAACTCAACGCCTGGCTGCAGACGGCGTTCATCGACACGGCCTTCACCGAAAAGGAACAGGCGGCGCTGGCTGAAGAAGAAGGCCTGGGGCGGGCCAGCCTGCCCAGTTCTGATGACCTCAAAAACCAGGACTTTGGTTTCGCCAGCGACAGGAGCCGCTATTTTTACGGCACAGACTACGCCTTCTCCCAGGGGCTGTACAGCTACACCCGGGGGAAACACAGCCCCGTCTTCACCCGAACGATTTCCGGCCGCGCCCACGCCCACCGTGCCACCAAGGTGGATGGCTCGATCGGTTTCATCGGCGTGGAATCAGACGACCTGGGACTGCTCCCCGTGATATGGCTTGATGTGGACAAGGTCCAGGCGCTGTCCGGCAGCGGCCTGGAACACGATCCGCTGGTGCTGGTGCCGTTGGCGGAATAATGCGCGCTGGAGGCTTAGCGGTAATGTTCATCATGAAATGCGGGAGTGCGGGTGAAGGGCTGAACTGGGAAGTTCGGTGGCGAAAAAGGGTGGATGGTTTTTTTATGGGCATCCAATTCTCCGACTGGCTTGTGAACGCTTATGCTATCCCGCAAGCTTAATATGCGGCAACAGGGTATGTCTGAAGATGATTCGACTGGATAATGAGGAAGGCAGCAAGTAGCGGCCAGCGGCCGAGCTACTGCCGGCCCAATGGTTTTTTCTGAATATGCCTGCAAATCCTGGCAGCGTTAAAGTCGATCGCTGTACATGATATACAGGCTTTCTCCATCCGTCAGCATGGCTTTGGGTTGATTGTATAGCATACTCACTGTCTGAATGCTGTCAACAAAGGGTTTCATACGGTTGTCCTCCAAGGGAGAAAATTGCGCAAGTTTCTTCTGGAGAGATGTTTCATTACCGTCGCGTAGGGATTGGCCAGTGTTGACAAGAAACTCATCCACGGGCCCCTCCTTCAGGAAGGGAACGGAGGCGATGGCAGTACCCAGCGCCTTTGCCATATTGCCCATACCGCCACGGAACTTGACATCCAGGGAGCTTTGATAGTAGTTCTCAATTTGTGTGTGGCATTGCTGATACAGTTCCCTATAGCGGTTTTCGTGATTCTTTATTCTTTGCGCTGCTGAATCCAGCATGGCGGTATCAAAGGCTTTATGCAGCATGATGTCCAGATAGGAAGAGAAAGAGTATAGATAGCAGGCGAGTTGATACTCATAGAACTCGCCCATGATGGCATCCAGCATCCCCTGGGCTTGCTGCGCTATATGAAGAAGTTTCTGCTCGCTTAGCTCTTTGGCAATCCTTTCCTGATAAAAAAGAATGTCCTGCTGGGCCTCCCGCTTGATTGTCTGCACCTCAATGTTGCGCAGGCGAAGGAAGGCTTCGTTATCCGGATGTTTTTTATAGTCCTCCAGAATCTCCCCCAACGCGTTGAGATTTCCTCGTTGTTTGGATTGCTTGTCCAGCTTGAGGAATTGCAGAATGTCCGCGGCTAATTTCTGCAAATCCGCCAGCTGTTTTTCAATGCTCATCAAAGCGGCCGCAACCAACATGGTCATGGGGTCAAAAGGGATTGTGGTCACGGAAGTGCTGTTGACTGGCAGCCCGCCTTCAAGCGCTTTAAAGCGCATCCGTCCAGCAATGACATGCTTTCCCTGTTCATTGACCTGCATGATGTTGCCGACAGTTCCCAGCTCGTTTTGGCGCAAGTATCCCATTACACTCTTTGGGTTGATGCCTACAAACAGGGTTTCTTTTGTTGCGATGTTATGGGTCACGGTTTCCACGATAGAGCGGGTGGAGGCGGGCAATTGGGAAAATGCGGTACCAACAGCTGCTATGCCAATCAATGGTATCTTCCGGTATCTATTGATTTCCACTTCAGCCCGACGATAGACTGGGAAAAAATCACTCAGATGCGCGGATGGGCTTGCCGGTTCAGACTTAATCTGAACGGCTTGATTTTTCTGACCGGTGAAGATGTTCAGCATTTTCTTCAGTGGGGAGCCCCCCTTTTGCATATGCAATACTCACTCTTTGGATTCTGCGATTCTGCCTTGCAGATCACGCCACTGATGATATCCATCGATATCTGTTTTTATAAGTTGCCAGCATGCAGTAACAATGACGGAATCATCCAGATGCCCAACACCGGGTATTATGTACGGGACAAGGTCTACTGGAGAAAGAAAGTATATCAGCGCACTCATGGCAGCAATGATCGACCCCAAAGGTATGTCCTGAATGTTTTTTGGCGACTTAGCTATTCACAAGTGAAACCAGAACCGAAACATCACCCAATACTCCTCCGACTACCGGGATTGTGCATAGTTTACTCTCCAATCTTTCCAAAAATGATCAAAATTGTCTTGGCTTTTCAAAATCTGGCGAGCTTTCTCATAGCCTTTTTCCATCCCATTTCTTGCCTGTTGATCAGTCATGTTATGCATGGCTTTTTTCGCGTTGACGGATTATTAGTTAGTGCCTCAATGGTTGAAAGGATATCATTATATTGAAACGGTTGCAAGGAAACGCTGGATTTCCTTTGAATTTTTTGAACAGGGCACTATGAAATACAGGGGTGCTCGAATTATTGCAGCCCGTATCAAAAACTGCCCCCAGCGGGAGCTGGAGGCAGTTGCTGTCATATCAGTTTTTCGAAGGATTCACAAGGTAGTTTCCGGCAATTATCATCGCGGGACAAGGGCGTCCTTCCCCCCCATATAAGGCCTGAGCGCCACCGGGATGGCCACCGAGCCATCCGCCTTCAGGTTGTTTTCCAGGAA
>JAAYJP010000012.1 GCA_012522875.1 Clostridiales bacterium
AGTGGACACAGCCTCGACCCCCATTGATGAAATCATCCGGATGATGGTGGGCCGGGTCATCTATGAGCAGCCCAAGACCGAGAGCCTGGTCGCCCCTGGCGCGCCGGTGGTGCTGGAGGTAAAGGATTTCCGATCCCGGGATGTCAAGGGAGTTTCCTTTCAGCTGAAGAAAGGCGAGATCCTGGGCCTGGCAGGACTGGTGGGCGCAGGGCGAACGGAAGTTGGCCGGCTTATCAGCGGGGCTGACAAACGCGACGGCGGCGAAATATATGTCAATGGCCAGTTGGCCGATATACAGAGCCCCTGTGACGCGGTGGAACTGGGCATTGGCTACCTCTCAGAGGACCGCAGACGATATGGCCTGTGCCTGGGCCTTTCAGTGGCTAATAACATTGCCCTCACCAAACTTGATATTTTCACCAAGGGCATCGCCATCAATGAACGGCAGATGAAATCCACTGCCCGGGATTACCGGGATAAAATGGATATCAGGACCCCCGGTGTGGATACCCTGGTGCGTTCCCTTTCCGGCGGCAACCAACAGAAGGTGGTTATCAGCAAGTGGCTGGTTCGCAACTGTGATGTGCTGATTTTTGACGAGCCTACCCGGGGCATCGATGTAGGCGCCAAGAGTGAGATCTACAAACTCATGCGCGCCCTGATCGATGAAGGGAAATCCATCATCATGATCTCCTCAGAGATGCCGGAACTCCTGCGCATGGCTGACCGCATCCTGGTGATGTGCGAAGGGGAGAAGACCGGGGAGTTGGACATCGGGGAGGCCACCCAGGAAAAGATTATGGCGCTGGCAGCGCCCCAAGTATAGGAGGAAGAGTCATATGTCTGTACAGGGCATTGCCCAGGCGCAGAGCGCTAAAAAACTGGATTATCAAAAATTTCTGGCCCCGGCAGTGCTGGTGATCATGTATGTCTTTTTTGCTATCTTTGGCAACAACTTCTTCTCAGGCTACACCGCCAAAACCATTCTGGAGTCCGCCTATTACACAGGGCTGATGAGCTTTGGCATCACCTTTGTCATCATCACCGGGGGCATCGACCTGTCCATCGGGACCAACATGATGTGCTCCGCCATCATTGGCGGCGTGGCTTTCAGCATGTGGGGCTGGCCTCTGTGGCTGGCCCTGTGCCTGGTGCCGCTGACCGGTGTGATATTTGGCTTCATCAACGGCATCCTGGTGTCCAAGGCCAAGCTGCCGCCTTTTATCGCAACGCTGGGCATGATGCTGGTTACCCAGGGGTTTGGCGCCATCATCTCCCGGGTGCAGACCCAGCGCTATCCCACCATCGGCACAGCCAACGAGTGGTTCAAGACGGTGTTCTACCGCACAGGCAACTTTCCCACCGGAACCCTGTATCTTCTGGCGGCGTTTATTGTCGCCGCCTTTGTTCTGAACAAGACCCGCTTTGGCCGCTATGTCTATGCCATCGGCTCCAATGAGGAGGCAACCCGGCTATCCGGGGTAAAAGTTGACAAGTTCAAGATCATGGCCTACATGGTCTGCGGTCTGTTTGCCGGCATCGGCGGCATCCTGTACGCCGCCACCTACACCACCGCCATCCCCGGCACGGGCAATGGCTTGGAGACCTACGCCATCGCCGCTGTCATCATCGGCGGCACGTCCATGGCCGGCGGCTCCGGCACCATGGTGGGCACCCTCATCGGCATTTTCATCATGGCAGTTCTCAAAACCGGCCTGGCCTCCCTGGGGCTCCAGGCCCACTGGCAGACTTTCTTCACCGGCATTGTGGTCATTGGCGCTGTCCTCATGGACAATGTGCGTGTCAGGGCCGCTCAGAAGGTGAAGGTCAAGGCCTGAGCATTTGTGATTATTCGGCGCATGGGCGCTGAAAATATAAGGAGGTTCATTCATGAAAAGACTTCTGGCTCTCGTACTGGTACTTACCCTGGCACTGGGCGTCACAGCGGCGCTGGCGCAGGAGAAGATGTACATCTCCGTGATTTCCAAGGGTGAGCAGCATGCCTTCTGGCAGGCTGTGCGCAAGGGCTGCGAAGACGCCGCCACTGAGTTGGGTGTGGACATGTTCTACTACGGCCCCCCCTCGGAAGCAGACATCCAGCTCCAAGTGGACGCTCTGAAGGCCGAAATGGCCAAAACCCCTGCCGCTCTGGCGCTGGCTGCCCTGTCCACGGACGCAGTCATGACCGAGCTTCAGGAATGCATTGACAAGGGCATTCCTGTCATCGGCTTTGACTCCGGCGTGCCCAACGCGCCCGAAGGCGCCATCTTCGCCACCGCCTCCACCAACAATCAGAACGCCGCCGCTCTGGCCGCTGAGAAGCTGCTGGAAGACGAAGGCCTCACAGGCCAATTGACCTTAGCCACCGCTGATGCGCCTGTGATGGTCGCCGTGCTCTCCCAGGACGCCACCTCTGAGTCCGTCACCGGCCGCACCACCGGCTTTGTCAACAAGTTTGTCGAGCTGGCAAGCGAATACGGCGTGGTGGAAGTCCAGGGCCATACCAACTGGGCCGTTGCCGCGGAGAAGCCCGCCATCATCCTGCACGTGGAAATCGGCGCTTCCCCCCGTATTGACGACATGACCAACGCTGCCAACGCCGTGCTTAACAAGAACAACCTGGCGGCCATTTTCTGCTCCAACGAAGGCGCGGTTGCCGGCATGCTGGCTGCCACCGCTGACGGCTCCGAGTTTGGCGAAGGCCGCCGCTTTAGCGACATCCTCGTAGCGGGCTTTGACGCCGGCGCCCCCCAGAAGAACGCTGTCCGCAATGGCTGGTTCGTGGGCTCCGTGACCCAGGATCCCTACCGCATCGGCTATCTGGCGGTTGAGCTGGCCGTGAAGGCCGCCAAGGGCGAAACCGTTGAAGACGTGGACACCGGCGCTCAGTGGTACACCAAGGAGAACATCGACGAGCCCAACATCGCTTTGTTGGTGTACGATTGATCTAATCCCTCAAAACAACTGACTTTTCCGGGCCGGGCGAAAGCCCGGCCCCTTCCAGTTTTGCTTGCAACACGGGCCAGTCCTTGCCTGGCGGGCAGGCCTGTGATAGCATAGATGTATCAACATATTGCATTCGCCGCTTTCCCGCGGCATGAAGGAGGACAGGAATGGAATATCC
>JAAYJP010000134.1 GCA_012522875.1 Clostridiales bacterium
GCCTGGAGGAGAAAGCCCTGGCCGCAGGCCAGGGCGCAGGCTTTGAGGAGGAGATGCTGGTGATGGCGTTCTTCCCGGAGGGCCTTCTGGGCAAGCTGCTGGATGCCATCCGTGCAGCGGGCATTGCGCCCGTGGCGCTAAAGGCCGTGCTGACTGAGAACAACGCCCGCTGGCACTCCGTGCAGCTTCACAAGGAACTGAGCGAGGAATACGCCTATTTTCGCAGGCAACAGGAAGCCAGGCGCCAGGCAGGCGCGAAAGAAACCTAAGGGGAATACACTAGGCGCCGGATAGATCCAGGGTGGCAAAATAGTCCTCCGGTGTCTCGGCCCGGCGGATCAGGCGGAAGCCTCCGTCCATTTGCCTGAGCACCTCTGCAGAGCGCAGGCGGCCGTTGTATTGGTAGCCCATGGACCAGCCATGGGCGCCGGCGTCATGCAGGATTACCAAATCATGAAGGCTGATGGGGGGCAGTGCGCGGTCGACGGCAAATTTGTCGTTGTTTTCACACAGGGCCCCGGTGAGGTCACAGATCAGGGTGTGGGGCAGATGCTCCCTGCCCGGTACCGTGGCATGGTGATAGGCGCCGTACATGGCCGGGCGCATGAGGTTGGCGGCATTGGCGTCCAGGCCGACGAACACCTTGTGCCCCTCCTTATAATGAACTGCCCGGGTAACCAGAAAGCCATGGGGTCCGGTGATGAAGCGGCCAAGCTCTGTTTTAAGCGCCACCTTCGCGTTTTCCCCGAACCGGCGCAGGTACGCTTCCCGGACTGCCCGGCCTACAGACAGAATGTCCACGGCCTCATCATCCGGATGATAAGGGATGCCGATACCGCCGGAGAGGTTGATGAAGGCGAGTTCAACGCCGGTCTGTGCCTGAAGCGAAAGCCCCAGGCGGAACAAATAGTCTGCCTGGGCGGGATAATAGCCGGGGATTAGGGAATTGCTGGCCAGCATCGCGTGCAGGCCAAAGCGCCTGGTTCCCAGGCTTTTCAGCTTATCAAGCCCCCGGGACAGGTCCTGGGGCATCCAGCCGAACTTGCTTTCCCGCGGGTTGCCCATAAACTGGTTGTCCCCCATCACCTCGGGGCCCGGGTTTACCCTCAGGGAGAGGGTCTCCGGAATCCCGCCGTGATTGTGAAGCGTCATGATGTCGCTTGGGTCGTCCAGGTTGATGTAGGCCCCCAGGCGCCGGGCCAGGGCAAACTCATGGGGCGGCATGGCGTTGGCGGAGAACATGATATCCTCCCCCCGAACCCCCAGATGCTGGGCCATGAGCAGTTCCGTTTCGGACGAACAGTCCAGCCCGCAGCCTTCGGACAGAAGAACCTTCAGGATCTCGGGGTTGGGCAGCGCTTTAACCGCAAAATACTCCCGGAAATCAGGCGCCCAGGCAAAGGCCTGGCCAAGAAGCCTGGCGGTTTCCCGGATGCCCGCTTCGTCATACAGGTAAAAGGGGGTGGGAAACTGCCTGGCGGCAGCTTCAAACACAGGGTCCGGCACATTGAAATTCGGCAAAGTTTTCCTCCAATTGAACAGGATGCCTTAAGTATAAGGATACAAAAAAGGCCGGGCAAGCCACCCGGACCTAAAATACTGAAAAGGTACTGTTTGGGACCCTCAGCCCAGCGCCACATCCAGAATCATCATCACGGTAAACCCCAGGGCCACGCCGATGACGCCGATGTTGGAGTGGCCGTCCTCCTGAAGCTCGGGGATGAGTTCCTCCACCACCACATAGATCATGGCGCCGGCGGCAAAGGCCAGGAGATAGGGCAGGATGGGTACCATGATGCTGGTGAGGTAGATGGTGATGATGGCGGCCACCGGTTCCACCAGCCCTGAGAAGGTGCCATACCACAGCGCTTTGGGCTTGGACATGCCGGAAGATTTCAGCGGCAGGGAGATAATCGCTCCCTCCGGAACGTTTTGCAGCGCGATACCGATGGACAGCGCCAGGGCACTGGCCCAGGTGATGCCCGGCTCCCCCAGGGCCAGACCGGCGAAGACCACGCCCACGGCCATGCCCTCCGGGATGTTGTGCAGCGTGACCGCCAGCATCAGCATGGTGTTTTTCCGGGCGTGGGAGGGAAGGCCTTCTGGCTCCTGGGAACCCTGGTGCAGATGGGGGATGAGGGTATCCAAAAGCAGCAGGAAGCCGATGCCTGCCAGGAAACCCACCGCCGGAGGCATCCAGGGGAGGGCGCCCAGTTCCTCGGATTTGGCGATGGCGGGCAGGAGCAGCGACCACACCGAGGCCGCTATCATCACACCCGAGGCGAAGCCCAGCATGAGCTTGCGGAACCAGGGCTTCATCTGGCCCTTTAAAAACAGCACCATCCCGGCGCCCAGCGTGGTACCCAGAAAGGGGATCAGGATGCCCAGAAGAATGTCAGTTGTGATCATTTGCGCTGTCCTTTCGCGGTTGGCGTGATGATTTCAGCGCCCTTGGGGGCGATGCAAAGGGGCAGGGCGCGCCAGGCGGGAAAAGCGCGCAAATATTCGGCCATGCGTCCGGGGAAGGCCTTGTCATGGTGCAGGCACATGAGGCTGGGTCCCGCCCCGCTTATAAAGCATGCGTCGGCCCCCATTTCAAGGGCCAGGTTGGCCGCTTCCTCTCCCTGGGGGATCAGGGGAAAGCGCCAGGGCTGGTGCAGCCGGTCCCGGCAAGCCTCTTTCAGCAGGTGAAAGGCGCCGGTTTCCAGCGCTTTGACCAGAAGCGCCGCCCTGGAAAGGTTAAAGACAGCATCTTTCCGGGACACCACCTCCGGCAGCGCCCGGCGTGCCTTGCTTGTTTCCAGGGGAAAGTCCGGGACCAGGGCCAGGAGGCTCAAGCCTGGGTGGGAGAAGACGGGCAGGCTGTGCGCCGCTTTTCCTGCCATCACACTCACCCGGAGGCCGCCATAGACCGCGGCGGCGGCGTTATCAGGATGCCCCTCCATCCCGGCGGAGAGCACCAGCAGTTCTTCCGGGGAGAGCGGCACGCCCAGGAGCGCGCCTGCGGCCAGGATGCCCGCTGTGATACAGGCCGCGCTGCTGCCCAGCCCCCGGGCCGGGGGAATGTCTGAACGGATGTCGACCTCAAGCCCCGGTGCCTTTTTGCCAAAGGCCTTTGCTGCCAGAAGAAAGGCACGGTAGGCCAGGTTGTCCTCCCCCGAGAATACGGGGGGACAGCCTGTAATCACAAGCCCGCCCTCCCGGGGGCCGAAGCGGATGTCCGCATATAGGCCCAGGGCCATGCCCAGGCAGTCAAAACCGGGGCCCAGGTTGGCGCAGGAAGCGGGCACACGGATTGTCACCATGCCTTTGCCTCCTGAAAAACGGTGGCCGGGATATCCCCGGGCTCAATCATCTTTCCCCGCAACACCTCTGCCCCTTCAAGCCAGGAAAGTGACTTGGGCGGCGCCAGGCCGGCTTTGTCCGACAGTACGCGCATGGCATGGAGCCCGTCTGCCGCCTCTTCCCCAAGTGCCCTGAGCACCGTCCCCGGAAACTTGAATGGGGATGCGGTGGCCAGCACCAGCGTTTTTCCCGGCGTCAGTTGTGTCTGCAATTGCCCATAGGCATGCCAGGCCACGGCTGCATGAGGATCCAATACATATCGGTGCTCCTCCCAAGCCTGGCGGATGGCGGCCAGGGTGTCCTCCTCCGTGGCGCTCACGGCCAGAAAATCTGCCTGGATAGCCCTGAACACATCATCCGGAAGCTGGTAGTGCCCCTGCTCCCTGAGCATCCGCATCAGCCCGGCCACCAGTTCTTGATCCCCCAGGGACGCCAGGTACAGCAGGCGTTCCACATTGCTGGACACCAGGATGTCCATGGAGGGGGACAGGGAGCGTTTGAGATCCCGTCTTCTGTCATAGCGGCCAGTGGTCAGGAAATCCGTGAGAATCCGGTTCTGGTTTGATGCACAGGCCAGCTTGCCAAGGGGCAGCCCCATGCGTTTGGCCATAAGCGCTGCCAGGATATCCCCAAAGTTGCCGCTGGGGACAACCACATGAAGAAGTTCACCCGGCATAAGCGCCGCGCTTTGAACCAGGTTCCTGTAGGCGCAGAAGTAGTACACCACCTGGGGCAGGAGGCGGCCGATATTGATGGAGTTGGCGCTGGAGAGGATCAGCCTTTCAGGCCGGCCGGCACCAGGCGCCTGGGCAAAAGCTGCCTTGACCCCGGCCTGGGCTAAGTCAAAATTGCCCCTTATGCCATAAACCTGAAGGTTCCTCCCCGGCATACAGCGCATCTGGGCCTCCTGCACGGCGCTGATGCCTCCATCGGGATAGAACACCACGGCCTTGGTTTGGGGCAGATCCTTGAATCCCGCCATGGCGGCAGCACCCGTGTCCCCGCTGGTGGCGGTGAGGATGAGGATCCTCTGCCCGGGGAACGCCTTGTCGCGGGCCAATCTTATCAGTTGAGGCAGCGCTGTGAGCGCCAGGTCCTTGAACGCCGCTGTGGGGCCGTGAAAGAGCTCCAGGACAAAGGCGCTCCCCAGGGAGCGAGTCGGCGCTACCAGGGGATTTTCAAAACGATCGCTATAGGCTGCCTGGGCTGCGGTATGGATCTCTTCAGGGGTAAAACCCGGCAGGAGCGGTTCCCACAGGGCTTTTGCCAGGTCAGGGTAGGCGTCCGGAAGCGCGGCCCATTGGGCCTGGGGCAGCGTGTCCGGCAGGTACAGCCCGCCGTCAGGGGCGATGCCCCTCAGCAGCGCTTCCGGCGCCAGGGCCTTTGGGCTCTTCCCCCGGGTGCTGACAAAACGCATAAGCGCCTCCCAACTTGATATGCACCCATTGTAAGCAGGGGATGTAAAGGCGTCAACCGGGATCCGGCCATGAAGGGCAAGCGAAAGCCGCCGCGTTTTATTGCCAGCGGCGGCTTTGCTTGCCTTATCCATTCCTGGCGCCAGGATCAGCCAGCTGACTCCCCGCCAAAGCTGTTGACTGTGTGCCAGTCTTCCAGTTCCCGGGCGGCACGTTCCGCCTCCCTTGCGGCGAATTTTGCTTCCTCTATTTGGACTTCGCTTACAAAGCGATAGCGGTAGCCCATCAAAAGCCCCAGGAACAGCAGGAAGAGGCTGAAGCCATGGAGCAGAAGGAGCAGCGTGACGAACACCGTGACGGTCATGCTGCCGGCTTGCCGGCCTCCCTTCTCAATAATGAACCGGTGCTGGTTGCCCTTGTCGATGAGCCCGGTGAGCCAGTTGAGCACCTTGATGAGGAGGCCTTCCTCCTTCGCTTTGCCCTGGGGCGCCTTACGCGTTCCGCTTCCGGTGCCATGAGGAGGATTCAGTTTCCCTTCCTGTTCCAGTGTCACCATGGCCCTGAGCATATCCCAGCCGCTATTTTCCAGCGCCCTCCGGGCCTCATCGTAGCTGACATTGGCCTTGTTCCGGAGCAGTTCTGCCATCTCATATCGTTCCATTTCCTTCTCCTTTGCCCCTGGGGGCTTCTTTGGTACGATGGAAGAATACGCCGGAAAGATGAAAGAACTCAGGGGGAGGGCATTAGAACGGCATTAGAATGCGGGGCAGCTTTCTTAAGCTGGGGCGCTGTTTTCCCCGGGCGGTACAGAGCCCTCCGCTGGTTCCGGGCGCAGCATTTCCGCAGCCTTCCCCGGGGCCTTAAGCCCCATGGCCAGGGCAGGGACCAGGAAAACCTTGCCCCCTCCTTCACCGCCCAGGTCGAGTTTCTCGTGGAGAGTTTTGGCGATGGTTCCGCTGATGCGGTCATCGATCAGCCAGACAACAATCTCCTTTTCCTTGAGCATCTCAAAGCTCAGGAACTTCATATCATGCCCGCCGGAACCCCGCCCGTGGATGATGGTGGCGCCGCCGGCGCCCGCATCCCGGGCGACATCCAATGCCTCCTGGGACAGCCCGCGGTTGAGCACAGCCATCATGCAGTCATAGCCCAATGCCGCACCCGTTTGGATGGTCACAGCAGGTTCTTCAAGCATGGCATGTTCCTCCTTGCTGCCTTTGAGGATCTTGCGCTGGAACACGGCCCCCAGGATCATGATGGCCAGTACAGGCGTCATAGCCACCATGGCGATGACGCCAAAGCCGTCCACCAGCACATTGGCACCCGGCGTCATGGCGGCGGCCCCTTGGGCAAAAGCCAGGACGAAGGTGGCCGTCATGGGGCCTGAGGCCACACCGCCAGCGTCATAGGCGATGCCCACAAAGACCGGGTCAGAGAAGAAAGAAAGTAAGATTGCCATGGCAAAGCC
>JAAYJP010000135.1 GCA_012522875.1 Clostridiales bacterium
ATTTTCCCCTGGCTTTCCAGGTATACCAGCGCGTCCAGCAGGTCCCATTCGCTGTGCTCCAGGGCGGCTTTGGCCTCCTCGTAGCTGACGTTGGCCTTCTGCCGCAGTTTTTCCACCATCTCAAAATGATCCATTCTGGTTTCTCCTTCCTTCCCTTTCGGACGCCCTTATCATAAACGGGAATAATTAGGGGACAAAGCGGGAAGGATTAGAAAGACATTAGAAAATGGCAGGGTATTCTTATTCATCCTGGAAATTGACATCGCAGGATGAATGGATTATCGTTTGACCGGCATCCAAGGCTTCACATCTGGCACATGATCGGGCGTCCCCCGCGACATCATTGTCCTGGGCGCTGTCAAAGGGTAAAAGGAGCGTTATGACGGATTCCAGAGACAAATACCAGGGCATTATTCCCGCCTTTTACGCCTGCTATGATGAAAGCGGGGACATCAGCCAGGCCAGGTGCCAGGCGCTGGCGCGGCATCTTCTGGCGCAGGGTGTTCAGGGGCTGTATGTGAACGGCTTCTCCGGGGAGTGCATCTATCTGACGGTGGAGGAACGCAAAAGGGTGCTGGAAGCCGTGATGGAAGCGGTGGGGGGCACGCTTACCGTCATTGCCCACGTAGCCTGCAACAGCACCCGGGACTCCATGGCGCTGGCCCGGCACGCCCAGGCACTGGGGGTTGATGCCGTCGCTGCCATCCCGCCTATCTATTTTCGCCTGCCGGAGGAAGCCATTGCCAGATACTGGAATGACATTTCAGGCGCGGCGCCCGATACCGACTTTGTCATCTACAACATCCCCCAGTTGGCAGGTGTGGCGCTCACTCCCGGGCTATATCAGGAAATGCTCAGGAACCCAAGGGTGAAGGCGGTTAAAAATTCCTCCATGCCCGTGCAGGACATCCAGGTGTTCAAAACCCTGGGACAGGGGAAAATCGCCGTGTTCAACGGCCCGGACGAGCAGTTTGTGGCCGGGCGCGTGATGGGCGCTGATGGCGGTATTGGCGGCACCTATGCCGTGATGCCGCGGCTGTTTCTGAAGGCGGACGAATTCATCCATACCGGCAGCTTCCAGGGCGCCCGGGCCATCCAGGCGGAGATCAATGCTGTCATCAGCACCCTGACCAGCGGCCGGGGCAACCTGTACGCCATGCTCAAGGAAGTACTGCGCCAGAAGGGCATCGTCTGCGGAAGCGTCCGTGCCCCGCTGCTGCCCCTCCAGGAGGGGGACATGGCTATTGCCCAACGGGCGGCAAGGATGATCGCCAAGGCGGAGCAGGCGATCGTGTAAGGATGCCCGGGCAAAGCAATGCAAAGGAGCTGCCGCTGCAGCCCCTTTGTTTGCAACCACTCCGCCGTGCCAAGCGGGGAAGGCCTGGAAACTGGCAGGGTTTTGATTGTCCGGCGAGCGCTCTGATGCCGCGGCGCTGTTCGGTGAGTTTCCCGGCTTCACACAGAAATGCATGCCGCCTCAGGCAGCACGGGTTTTTTGCTTAGAAGCCTTTCAGCAAATAAATCAGCAGTTCATCCGCGGACTCATCCTCCCGGGACTGGGCAGCCGCGACCAGCGCACCGTCCTTATAGGGGATGACGGAGGGCAGCCAGGGATAGTCGGTGCCCAGCAAGGGGTCGCTTCCCGTTTGCCCGATAAACTCTCCCTCCAGGGTAAACAGCTTGAAGGCCCGGTAGTTGCCATCCTGCACCAGGATGGTGTCGTCCGTCTCCACAATGCCGGTGACAGAACCAAAGGCGTCCTCTGCAGTCCAGTCGGCAGCCCCCAACTGAAATAACTCGTTGCCGTCAAGGTCATAGACACTCACCCTTTGGGCGTCCCCGGACAGGGCATCGGTGCCAGCCACATAGATGCGCCGGTCAGAAATAGCCACACAGCTGATCATGCTGAAGCGGCCTTTGCGGGCTATGGGGTCACTCAATTGGGACAGCACCCAGGGCTTTGCGCTGAGGGTTCCTCCATCGATCTCCACAAGCATGGGATCAGCGTTTGCCCAGAAGGTAAGGCCCCAATCCCTCGATGGGTGGGTGACCAGGAAGCCTGGCATACTGTTGTCCTCAAGCACCGCGCCGTCCTTGAGGGCGAGGATATTGAAGATGCCATGGGAGACAAACAGAACCCCATCCTCGCCCTCAGCCAGGTATCCAAATTCGTCCTCAAGCCTGAGCCTTCCCTTATCGCCAAAAGATGGGTCCGGCACCATGGTTTGGGATTCTAAGAGGAAAGCGTAAAGTGTTTTCCCCGCCAGTACATACAGGCGCTGGCCCTGTGCAAGAATGCTGTTGCCAAAAATACTGTCCAGGATAATCGGTTCCTGGGCTTTGTAAAACGCTGCGGTCAGTTCCCTGTTCCCGATGGCGGCAGGTTCCGGTGAGGGAAGATAGGGCGTTCCGTCCTCCGGCATGGGCGGGTCCACATTGGGCGGCGACAGGACGGGCAGGGTAAACACGAGGGTATCCAGCACTTCCTGGAGTGCCTCTCCCATCTGTTCAGGCTGTTCCGCCAGCACCGTCAGGGTTATGCCGGATTCAACTGCCCGCGCCGTGTATTCCAGGTATTTCCATCCCCACTTGTCATAGGATGTCCCCCGGAACGGGATTCCGCCGATGATGACCTCCTCCAGCGATTCCTTGCCTGCGGCAGCGGCATACTCCACCAGAACCGCGATTTTTTCCCGGTAAGCGCGCACGCCTTCATTGCTGGCGGTTATCGCGATAGTGGCAATATTCCCGCCCGAGGCGTCCTTCAGTTCAAAACGCGTATAGGCGTAGTGATCGCTGTCGCTGCGCATTGAAGCGCTTTCCGTCCAACTGCCTGCGGGAAGGCGCGCGGAAAACAGGCACGTCACCGTTTCTCCCAGGTTTCCCTCAGGCTGTCCGGTTTCGGGTGCAAGGCTTGGTTCCAGGGAGGGCTCCGGGGCGGGCTCCTGCGTGGGTTCCGGAGCCGGCGTTTCAGTTATTATGGCGGGCGGCGTAACCGCAGGCGTGCTCCCGCTGCTGCGTTTAAAGATAAGGATCACATCGCTTGAGCCGTAATTCAGTGACAGCTCTTCTGCCTCAGCGTTCCATTCAGGGGATGAAAACACATAACTGCCCGACAGGGTCACCGTTTCGCCGCTTGAGGCCCAGGTGAGTTGCTCCCGGTAATCCTGGGTAAGAGAAACTTCACCCGTTCCATCTTCCCGCAGCACCAGAACGCAGCCATCGGGAAAGAGCATCGATGCGTCAAACGAATACCCGGCCGTTTCGTACCGGTCGGCCTCCCACCGCCCCGCAAGAACGGCTGGCTGCGCCTGTTCCGTGCCGCTGGCGGCCGCTGCTGTGTCACGGTCAAAATAAACCGTCACCCCGTCATTTTCCGCCGACAGCCGGCCGTCCACCAGCAGGATATCCATGGTTTCCCCGCCAAGGTCGGCCTGGATGCCCCCGTTGGCCGCTTTCCAGGTTCCCTGTTCATCCATCCCCATGGAGGTGAGTGCCAGTGTGCCGTCAGCATCGATGGTGAAAACCAGCAAGCCCGTGACGCTCATCCCATCCATTTCTGTTTTCGGCACACCATCGCCGCTTTCTACTGCAACGGAAATCCATCGGCCGGGGTATTTTCCGATGGCCAGGCGGGACAGGAGCCCGCCTGATCTGGCTGGCTCCCCTGCCTTCTCCAGATAAATGGTGGTACTTTGCTCCGTGTTCGTAAGTTTCCCGTCCAGCAGGACAAAGTTCACGGGCTCTTCATCAATCACCGCGGTAATTCCGCCTTCGTGCGCCGTCCAGGTGCCGGGAATTGTCTCGCCTGCGGAGACAAGCACCAAAGTGCCTCCCGTGTCCAGCGTCAGTTTCATCAGTTCGCTGACTGCCATGCCCTGAAATTCTGCCTGGATTACCCCGTCACCCTGGTCTATGCCTGTGCAAATCCAATCCCCTGTGTAATCCGCGGTGGCTGCGCAGGCCGGATAAATGCCCAGGCCAAGCATCACCAGTGCCATTAGGAGAACCATCAATGTCTTTTTCATCTTTGCCTCCGGGTATTCGTTTATAACAGATACCGCCCTGGATCGCCTGTAAACAGGGATAAGCAAAACAGAGATAACAAGGTTGCCTGTGCGGTTCAGATGATGCTATGTGCGGCGAGGGTTGATCAGGTTCGCTTGACTGGTGATGGTCGTGCATAGTCCCGGTCGATCAGCGCGAAGGAAAATCAGCGCACCGGGGATCGTCAGGCCGGACAAGCCGGAAGTCCAGAGCAAATGCCCTCTCGGACGGGGTCTGCTTCATGAAAAGTATAGCATCGGCTTGTGAACCCGTCAATCTGATGGAAATCTCACAGCAACCCAAGAATCTCCTGCCATCATTAGCGAAACATGGTAATGATTGGGGTGCCAGAGCAACATGGCTTGCCGGCCGGTGTTTTATCCGGAACCAAGAAAAGGCAAGGAAACACGCATGGGAAAAAGCCCGCCAGGCGAAGGAGCCGCCCGACTGCAGAGGATCCTTGGGCAGCATTAAGAACGAATACCCTTATGGGAACTACATAAAACCGCCGTCCACGCCCAGCACCTGGCCGGTGATGTAGGAGGCTTTATCACTCAAGAGGAAATGGGCGGCGGCAGCGACTTCCCCGGGCTCTCCCAGCCGGCCCAGGGGGGTGCCGGCG
This sequence comes from Clostridiales bacterium, assembly GCA_012522875.1. Taxonomy (GTDB): domain Bacteria; phylum Bacillota; class Clostridia; order Christensenellales; family Aristaeellaceae; genus UBA6115. The sequence goes on from JAAYJP010000135.1 coordinate 4,670, forward strand.
GCCAGTGCCTGCAAATCGTCCTGGCCGTAATCCCCAAGCATATCTGTCCTGATGACGCCAGGGGCCAGGGCATTGACCCGGATGCCACTTGGCCCCAGTTCCTGCGCCAGGGACCGTGCCAGGCCGATGAGGCCGGCCTTGCTGGCGGCATACGCCGCCTCGCAGGAAGCGCCCCAGATGCCCCAGATGGAGGAGATGAAGAGCAGGCTGCCCGCCTTGCGGCTGACCATATGAGGGATGAAGGCCCGGGATACCAGGAAGGCGCTGCGCAGGTTGACAGCCATGAGGGCGTCCCAGGCGGCCAGGGACATTTCACTCAACAGGCTGCTGTGGCTCACTCCGGCGTTTAGGACCAGCGCGTCCACATGCCCCAGCCGCATGATGGTTTCATCAAGAAGCGCCCCGGCCTGGGCCTCATCCAGGGCAGGGTTTTTTAGAGGGATGGCGCCGGTTTCGCTGGCAAGGCTTGCCGCGGCGCCATCCTTCTCCCTGAAGGTGAAGGCCACGCGCCAGCCCTCCCGGGTGAGCCGTTTCACAATGGCCCGGCCTATGCCCCGGGTGCCGCCGGTGATGAGCGCTTGGCGCATGGTGTCTCCCTCCCTTTTGCCCGCCATTGTAGGCGGCTTCCGGGGGCATGTCAACACGCGCTGCGCTTTACAGGGACAGGGTTTCCGGCTATAATGGGCACACTTGACAAATTGGGGGGAGGGCAGAATGCTTAAGCGTTTGTTGGGGCTTACCCTGCTGGCAGCCGCTCTCCTTGTGCTCCTGGTGCTTTTTGCTGCCCAGGCTGAGGCGCCCTATGTGCCCTTAAGCGCCCTTCCCTTTAGGCAGGCAGCCTTGCCTCCGGAGAAGCAACACAGCGCGTTGATGGATGCGGGGAGCACACAGGCGGGCGATGCCGCAGCCATCAGCCTGACAAGCGCTGCTTCGATGCCCGCGCCGGAACCTCCTCAGGCCAGGGCGGCCTACCACCGGCGCTGCTATCCGGCCTTCCACTATTCTGACCGCGCGGGCTAAGCCGGGGCTGCCTCCCATGCCCTCATGCAATAGAAAGGAATTTCGGATATGGCTAAACCGGTAACTGGAAAGAAAGTCACCGTAAACCGCAGGGCGGTCTCGGCGGTGACACTGATTGTGCTGATCGCGCTGACAGTGGCGTTTGTCTGGCTGGGAATGACCGGCATGAACCTGGATGGGCAAGGCCTGTACAAGCTCCTGCCCTGGCTGCCCACAACGGGCACGGAGACCCGCTGGCAGGATGCCCTGGTGCCCGGTGCCGAACTGGGCGAGACCTTGGTGATGCACTTCACCCCTGAGGCGGAAAACCCGCTGACAGAGGAGGAGCAGGCTGAGACGATCCGGGTGATCTCCGCCCGGATCAGGGATCTGGGCTGGCAGGACAGCCGGGTGGAACTGCTTGAAGGCGGCACATTCCGTGCAACCCTGCCCAAGGCCGCTGATGACGGGCATATCGATCATCTTCTGGATGCCAAAGGCGAGTTTACCCTGGCGGACCCGGAGGGCAACGAGTTTCTGACGGGCGCCAACATTGCGTCCGCAGGCTTTGGTGTGAGTGATGCTTCCGGCACCGATTTTTCCCTGTCCATCGCTTTTGATGAGGAAGGCCGCCGGATATTCGGCGAGAAGACCACCGAGCTGGTGGGCCAGTCCATCTCATTGAAGCTGGACGGAGAAACCCTGGTATCCCCAGGCGTGAACATGCCCCTGACAGAGGGCGGGGTGTCCATCCCCGGCTTTGCCCTGGAGCCGGCGCGGGAGTACGCCATCATGCTGCGCTCAGGCCCTATGCCCTATGCGCTTGAGGTGGGGCAGGCTGAGGCCGGAGCCCCGGCCCTGGGCGAAGGCGTGACAGGCCGGCTTGTGCTGGCGCTGTTTGTGGTTTTCATTTTGGTGGCATTGTTCCTTATCATCCGCCAGCGCCTGGGCGGACTGGTCGCGGCGTGGATGCTGCTTGTGCAGCTGGCCCTGAGCTATTTCTTCGCGGCCCTGATGGGTGCCGGCTTTACGCTGGTGACACTGGCTGGCATCTGGCTTGCTTTCCTGGCCATGCTCCTGGGCGTGGTGATGCTGTTTGAAGATGTGCAGGAGGATGTCCGGCGCGGGCGCTCAGTGCGCCAGGCCCTGAAGGAAAGCTATGGTGGGCGCGGCCACGGCGCGCTGGATGTGTTGGCAGCGCTGATTGCGGTGTGCGTGCTGGTGGTCATTGTGGACGCTCAAGGCGTCATTGGCAGCTTCGGCAAGGTTTTGGGTGTCAGCCTGCTGACGGGACTGGTACTCTCCCAGGTGGCGCTCAGGCTCATTTTGCGCGAAACCCTGACCCTTTTTGGCGACCGGTCTGCGCTGTACGCCAGCGGCGTCACAAAAAAGGAGGAAGTATAAATGAAAATCCGTTCATCTGCCTTGACGGTGCTGGCCCTCTCC
>JAAYJP010000136.1 GCA_012522875.1 Clostridiales bacterium
AGCACGATTGGCATGGTAGTCATAGAGGATCACCGTACGCCGGGACACGCGGCGCATTTCAGCATATAAAATCTGCCGCCCCTCCCGGCTGAAGCCATGGGCCACATGGGAGGCAAAAGCGGCGTCAAAGGATTTATCCGGAAAGAACAAAGGTTTTAACACATCGGCCTGCAGGAAACAAATGCCGCTGTTCCCAGCCTTGCTTCTTCCTGCCTTAAGCATTTTTTCCGCCGGGTCAACCCCGGTGACATCGATGCCCAGGGCGAAAAGCGCAGCGCACAGAGCGCCGGTGCCGCATCCAATATCAACGGCGGACAGAATTTGATCAAGCCCCAGCGCTGTGGCATGTTTATCCAGAAGCTGGGAATATCTCCTTTTCTGGAGCCCATAAAACAGGCCGTATACGGGAGCTATGGCGTCAAACAACCCAGGTTTCTCAGCATCAGCACGCATCAGCTGATAGACATCTGGAGCGCATCCATCAGGCAGTCAATCACCTCGCCGGTCAGCGCACCCCGGTCACCAAAGCGTATTTCAGCCATTTGTCCTGCCATTCCCAGCCAGAGGCAGGCTGTGCGGGCCGCCTCGAAAACCGAATCCATCGGTGAAGCAGCCAGAAGTGCGGACATGATACCCGTCAGGGCATCCCCGCTTCCCCCCTTTGCAAGGGCGGAGCTGCCCAGGGTATTCAGTGCTGAGGATTTGCCGTCATATATCAGGCTGCAGGTGTTTTTGAGCACCACGGTGCCCCCGTATCGGGCTTGCAGGGAGGCAGCAGCAATAAACGGGTCACTCAGGACACTGTCAACAGAAATGCCCAGCATCCGCGCCGCCTCCCCCGGGTGGGGAGTCAGCAAGGTTTTCTGCCCGATAGCCAAAGGCTGGCGAGCCAGAAGGTTGAGCGCGTCCGCGTCCAGCACTGAAGGCACATCAGCCTTGTACAACAGGCTTAGGTTCCGCCAGCTCCGCTCGTTTGCTCCCAGGCCGCAGCCCGCCGCAAAGGCCTCATAAGCGGGCAGATTTTCAAGCGCTGTTTCAACATCCAGACATATGGCGTTTGGCACCAGTGTTTGCAGAACGGGAATGATATCCCGCTCACAGGCAACATATACAATCCCCGCCCCGGCCCTCAGAGCAGCCTTGGCCGCCATGGCTGCTGCCCCTGCCATGCCCGGGCTGCCGGCATACAGCAACACCCGGCCGGCCCGGCCCTTGTGGATATATCTGGGCCGGCGGGGCAGGCGCGCTGGCAAATCAGGAGCCTCAAGGGCTGTCAGCAGACTTACCCCCTCCTCCTCAAACACCTCATATGCTTCCTCAGGTATGGACAGGGGAGCAATTAACACTTCCCCAAGGGACTCCTGATGGGAGCTGAGGCAAAGCCCGGTTTTCATGTGCCCCAGCGTTACGGTCCAGGTGGCTTTGATGGCGATGTTCTCCACGTTGCCGGTTGCGCTGTCAAAACCGCTGGGGCAATCCACTGCCAACACCGGCACATCCCATGCATTTACCCCCTCAACCAGCCGGAACACATGCTCAGGCAGGCCGCCATGGAAACCTGTGCCAAAGACCGCATCCACAACAGCATCCGGCTGCTTGATCAGTGGTTGCTCTGGCTGCCAGCGGGAAATCTCTGCCCCCAGCGCCCGGGTGTGGTTTAGATTGGCGATGGCAGCCGGGCTGCGCGGTTCCTCCGCCAGCAACACATGGACAACTGCCCCCGAGAGGTGTGCCATGCGGGCCAAGGCCAGGCCATCGCCCCCGTTATTGCCCGGGCCAATGAGAAAGAGCAGGTTCTTGCCCTGAACATCACCCAGCTTGGCCAGAAGCAAATCGTAAGCGCCCCGGGCTGCTTCTTCCATAAGCAAAAGGGAGGAAACCCCAAGGGAAAAGGCGCGCTCCTCCAGGGCGCGCATCTGTTTGGGACTTAGGATCAGCTTCACGTCAGCCCTCCAGGACGCATACGGCGGCGGCAATTTCCCCTTCGTGGGTAATGGATAAATGGCTTGACTCAGCACCCCGCTCCGCCAATGCTTCTTTGGCAACGCCCATCACGGCATAATGGGGAGCCCCCTTGTCCGAATGGAGGATGACGATATCGGACAGTGGAATCTCGCGGAAGCCTTCTCCCAGGGCTTTGACAAAGGCCTCTTTGGCCGCGAAGCAGCCCGCCAGGGAAGCTGCCGCCATGGCTCCCTGGCCACGGATGTACCGGGCCTCCTCTGTGGCAAAATAGCGATTGAGGAACGCATCGCTCTGAAGCAGCTTCTCCATCCGCTCAATGGCGCACAGGTCGATTCCCAGGCCCTTAATCATCCTTTGAGACTCAAAATCGCGTTGACCACAGCCCGGGCGGTCACCTCCTGGGCAGCGGAGCAGACCTTCATAAAGTTGACCTCCGGCAGCACCCTTTCGGTGGCCAGGGCGAACAGGGTATCCCCGTCCATCTGGGTATGGGAGGGCCTGATGGCGCGGGCCAGACCTCCGTGGCTGACATCCGCCAGGCGCGTTGCCTGATCCTTGGACAGCTTACTGTCCACCGCGATCACCCCAATGGTGGTATTGGTGCCAGGCGGTGGGATACGCACCTGGTAAGGTGCGGGGGCGGTGCCCTGGAGCAACCCATCTGCCTGTACGGCGGTGCCATCGGGCGTTCTGGCGCAGGCAAGGCATCTGCCGCTTGCCGGGTCAAACACATCGCCCACAGCGTTCACAGCGACAATGGCTCCCACCGTAACACCCTCGGGAAGGGTGATGGAGGCGGAACCGATTCCCCCTTGGTGGGGCAAGGCATTTTGCACCAGTTTACCTACCGTGCATCCGCAGCCAGCGCCATAGGCGCCCTGCTGCAACCCCTTTCCGGCGGCGGTGGCGGCGGCCCGCCCCATGGCAGCATCCGGCGCGGCACTGGCGTCCCCAATACCCAGGTCAAATAATACAGCAGCCGGAACAATAGGCACTCGTGCGAATCCCATGTCAATGCCGATGCCTCCCTGGCTTAGAAAACGCGTTACGCCATCTGCAGCGGCCAGGCCGAATACGCTGCCGCCGGCCAACACCACGGCATGGGCCATCTCCACCAGATTGCCGGGCTTGAGGACATCCGTCTCCCGGGTACCTGGGGCACCGCCTCTCACCGACACCCCGGCCATAGCCCCCTCCCTGGGGCACAGTATCACGGTAACGCCGGTTTTCCCCTTTTCATTATGCATCTGGCCCACGCGGATGCCATGGACCTGAGTGATATCCCCGGAATAGGGCTTGCTCATGCGGATTCTCCTTTCACTGGGGGGAGAGAAGCGTTCAGCCAGGCGGTCAGATCGCTGTACACTTCTTCCCGGTTGATTTCGTTGAATAACTCATGGCGGGCGCCAGCATATAACTTTACCTTTACATTCTGAAGACCTGCCTTAAAGTATTGGCCAGCAACGGTATGAACGCCTTTCCCCAGACTGCCGACCGGGTCAGCCGCACCAGACATCAAAAGCACGGGAAACTCTGCCGGCAATACCCGCAATCGGCCAAGATACGTCAATGCGTAAAGCCCGCAGAACAAATCCCTGAACCCCCCGGCAGTGAAGACAAAACCGCATGAGGGGTCAGCCACATACTTGTCCACCTCCGCCTTGTCCCGGCTAAGCCAGTCAAACGCCGTTCGGGCAGGGTGAAACGATTTGTTGTTGGCGGAAAAGGCCATGCGGTCAAGCATCCTGGAAGCTGCTTTTGGATCCCCCAGGGCGCACATGGAACCGGCCGCCAACTTGCCAAACAGGCACAGAAGCTTTGGATGCCAGCCGGTGCCGGACAGCACCAGGGCGTCTGCTCCTTTCGGATGCCTCAACACATATTCCCTGGCCAGAAAACTCCCCATGCTGTGCCCCAGCAGGATTATGGGCGCTCCTGGAATGCGTTTTCCGGCAAAGCGTATCACAGCGTCCAGGTCGCTCACCATGTTGCTCCAGCCATCGGCATCAGCGGCATAGCCTTTGATCGGCGCCTCGTCACCGTGTCCCAGGTGGTTATAACCAAAAACCGCGTAGCCGGCGGCGTTCAGCCTGTCGGCTACCCGGGCATACCTGCCGATGTGCTCCGCCATGCCATGGGAGATAACCACGCTTCCCTTGATGGCGTCCATGGGCTCCCATAGAACCAAGCTGCGCGGATATGGGCCTTCCCGCGGAAAAGGCAGGGTAATCACTTGAATCCCTCCAGGTTCTTCAGGGCTGATACAGCCCCAGTTTCTTATAGGCCTTCTGAAGCGTCCTTTGAGCGAGTTTCTGGGCGCGCTGGGCATTGTTCCTAAGCGTTTCAGCCAGATAGGCTTTGTCTTCCATCAGCGTGTGGAAACGTTCCTGCACAGGGGCGAGCATGGCCACCACGGCCTCCGCTGTTTCCTCTTTCAGCGCGCCATAGCCCTTGCCCTCCAAGCGCTGGCAGATTTTATCTACCTTCTCGCCTGAACAGACAGACAGGATGCCCAGCAAGTTGGATACCCCGGGCTTGTTCCTGCGGTCAAATCGGATTTCGGCATCGGAGTCGGTGACGGCACGCTTGATTTTGCGCCTGATTTCCGGGGGTGTATCGGTGAAGGAAATCATGCTGTCGTCAGAATCAGACTTGGACATCTTCTTCCCAGGCTCAGTCAGGCTCATGATTTTGGCGGTCTGCCGGGGAATATACCCCTCAGGCACCTTAAAAACACCCGGATGGATGGCGTTGAAGCGCTGGGCAATGTCACGTGCCAGCTCAATGTGCTGCTTTTGGTCCGCGCCTACGGGCACGACATCGGTCTGGTATAGAAGAATATCTGCTGCCATCAGCACCGGGTAGGTGAACAACCCGGCATTGATGTTATCCTGGTGTTTTTTTGCTTTGTCCTTAAACTGGGTCATCCGGGACAACTCCCCCATGTAGGTAAAGCAATTGAGAATCCAGGCCAGTTCAGCGTGCTGCGGCACATGGCTCTGGCAATAGATGATGGATTCCGCAGGATTAAGCCCGGCAGCAATGTACATAGCGGCCAGTTCCAGCGTCTGGCGCCTCAGGCTTGCGGGCTCCTGCCTGACAGTTAAGGCATGCAGGTCCACTATGGAAAACAGGCAATCGTACTGGTCTTCCAGAAGCTTGAAATTGCGCATAGCCCCAATATAATTGCCCAGGTGGATGTGCCCCGAGGGCTGAATTCCCGAAAACAGGATGGGCTTGGGTTCGGTCTGACTCATTAGAACGCCTCTTCTTTCATGTTAAATATTCATGTCTTTTTTAACCCGGGCAAATGCTTCCACAGCCTGGTCCAGGTCAGAATGGCTGTGCCCGGCGCTGATCTGGGTGCGGATACGGGCCTGGCCATCCGGCACCACAGGATATGAAAAAGCGATCACATACACACCATAATCCAGCATCCTGGCGGCGGCCTCCGCCGCCTTGTGCGCATCGTGGAACATCACCGGCACGATGGGATGCTCGCCCGGCAGCAGCTCAAAGCCGACTTTTTCCATTCCCGCGCGAAAATATCGGGCATTATCATGTACCTTATCCCTTAGTTCCGGCGTAGCTTCCAAAAGATCAATCACCTTAATCGTGGCCGCGCAGATGGCGGGCGCCAGGGTATTGGAGAACAGGTAGGGGCGGGAGCGCTGGCGAAGAAGGTCAATAATTGGCTGCCGCGCGGCAGTGAAGCCACCCGATGCCCCGCCCATGGCCTTCCCAAAGGTGCCAGTGATAATATCCACGCGCCCCATCACCCCGCAATGCTCGTGCGTGCCACGTCCCGTTTCGCCCATGAATCCTGTGGCATGGCTGTCATCCACCATCACCAGGGCATCGTACTTATCCGCCAGGTCGCAGATTTGCCGGAGCTTTGCCACATAGCCATCCATAGAAAAAACGCCATCTGTGGCAATCAGGCGGATGCGGGCGTCCTGGCTGTCTATCAAGCGTTGTTCCAGTTCCCCCATGTCTGAGTTGGCATAACGCAGCCGCCTGGCCTTTGAAAGCCTGATGCCATCAATAATGGAAGCATGATTGAGGCTGTCGGAGATCACCACGTCTTCATCCCCTAAAAGGGTTTCATACAATCCCCCGTTGGCATCAAAGCAGGAGGAATAGAGGATCACATCATCCATCTTCAGAAAGTTGGCCATCCGGCCTTCCAGCTTTTTGTGAATCAGTTGGGTGCCGCAGATAAAGCGGACGCTGGAGAGCCCCAGGCCCCAGGTGTCATAGCTGGCTTTGGCCGCCTGTATCAATCTCCAATCATTCGAGAGCCCAAGGTAGTTATTGGCGCAAAGGTTGATGACACCGTCCGCCTGGGTGGTGTTAATCCGCGCGCGCTGAGGGCTCGTAATCACGCGCTCGCTCTTATAGGTGCCTGCTCCCCTGATATCCGACAGTTGTTTTACAAAATGCCCCAATGCCTGCTTCATGCCTTCTCACTCCATTCAAGAATGATCTTGCCGCTCATGCCCGTATTCATCACACTGAACGCCTTCTCAAAATCCTGATACCTAAAGCGGTGGGTGATCAGCGGCTTCAGGTCCAGCCCGCTTTGCACCATGGCCGCCATCTTGTACCAGGTTTCATACATTCGCCGTCCATAGATACCTCTCAGGGTCAAACCTTTGAATATTATCCGGCTCATATCCAGTTCAGGTTTCCGGGAGAACAGGCCCAACAAGGCAATCTCCCCGCCATTTCGCATGCCAGCCAGCATTTGATCAAGCGCTGAAACTGCCCCTGACATCTCAAGCCCGATATCAAAGCCTTCTTTCATCCTAAGCTCCCGGGTCACCTCAGCCAGATCTTCCCGTGTCACATTCACGGTGCGCGTGGCACCCAGCTTTTTCGCAAGATCCAGGCGATAGTCGCTCAGATCTGTAATGACCACATGCCTGGCTCCTATGTGCCGCACGATGGCTGCAGCCATCATACCAATCGGGCCGGCCCCGGTAATCAGCACATCCTCCCCCACCGCATCAAAGCTGAGCGCGGTGTGGACAGCGTTCCCCAGGGCGTCAAAGAAGGACACCACTTCGATATCTATGTTGTCTGCGATAGGGATACAGTTACTGGCGGGGATCACAAGGTATTCCGCGAAAGCCCCAGGCCGGCTCACCCCAACAGAGTAATGGTCCTTGCACCATTGGCCCCGCCCGGCGCGGCAGTTGCGGCACTGGCCACAAACGATATGCCCCTCGCCGGATACCGTCTGCCCCTTGCGGAAGTGCTTGACCTCGCTGCCAATTTCCTCAATCTGCCCAACAAATTCATGGCCGATAACAATCGGAGGTTTGATATGTTCCTGGCTCCAGGCGTCCCAGTTATAGATGTGCAGGTCAGTGCCACAGATGGCCGTTTTTAAAATCCTGATCAACACATCCCTTGGACCGGGCGCGGGCTTCTCCACCCTGTCAAGCGCAAGGCCCGGTGAGGCGGATGGTTTTACCAATGCGTCCATCAGCATGCAAATAACCCTCCTATGCTTCCGAAAGTAAATCAGTCGGTTTCCCCTGGATGTGTATGCCCCCGGAACAATCAGCCCGCGGCGAAAGCGTAGACCACAAATGAGTTGGTTAAGAACTCCCAATAAAGGCCATATTCATGGGGTCTGTCCTCCGGGTAGGCGAGGGTCAGTACCACGCAGTGCTCCGACGGTTCCTCTGGCGTAGCCAGGCGCAATTCACCAGGCGTCTGATATGCGAGCTGGCCAAATTCGTTCATTGCTGTCTGGCCTCCCTCTGCCATCCATGCGGTTTCCAATTCCTCAAGCGTCCCACGGATGAAGGTGACATCAAGGCGGGCCTGGCCGTCATTGCTTTCCAGCACCAGTGCCTGGCCTTTGTGGTGGGGTGTATTTTGCTCGGGGAAAATATCCGGGTAGGCCAGTTCAAATCCATTTTCTTCGTCAAACAGCAGGCGCAGCCCGGCTGACTGATATGTTTCACTGACCTGATAGCTATAGAGCGTATAGCCTGCCTGGGCGCTTTGATCGGGATTGAGGGTGATTTCGATGTGCCCCAGCCAACGAATGCTGTCCTCCGGCGCATCCTCTGCCATCCCTTCAATGCCGCTAAGGCGGTACACATCCCCCGCTATAAATACAATGCCCTCCGCGGACATCGTGGCGTCATAGGCATAAACGCCAATGAAGTCCGGCTGGCCGGACAGGTCAAACTGAAGGCCGCCTGACACCCGCGAAATGCAGGGGCAAAGTGGTGTTTCTATCCCGGGGATATCCTGCCAGGCGAACAGACGTCCAGCCATCTCCCGCACCTGCTGGTCCGTGAGGGTAACAGCCCTGTCAACCGGATCCACTGGAAACAGGCGTTCTTCCAGTGCGCGCAGCAATGCCCCCTCCAGCAGCTCCTGGCCGGGTGCTGCATCCCCGCCATAAGCCATGATATCCTTCTGGAAAGCGGCGAATGCGATCGTATTGAGCAAGGGCTGGAGGGCCAGCAGCTCCGCGTCGCGCAGGGCGAAGCCCTGGCTCCGCTGCCGCGTGGGTGCGGCCAGGGCGGAAGGCATAATCAGGCAAAAAACCAAAATCGCGATTAGCAGGGATCTCTTCATTTTTTTCCTTTCACCAAGTAGGGGCTTTCAGTAGATAACTGGCGGCGGAAATGGCGGCCACCGTACCTTCGCCCGCGGCCTTGGCAGCCTGCAGGGGCGGACCGAGGATGTCCCCGGCGGCAAAAGCCCCTGGAATAGAGGTCGCAAGGTTTTTGTCCACCGTGATGGCACCATTTTCAACCGCAGCCTCGGGCATGAGCTGGGTCATGGCCACAGACGGGCGCAGGACAAAAGCGCCGTCAGCCTCAGCTTCTCCCTGGTTGGTGGTCAGTACGATCCGATCTCCACGGCGTTCAAACCCCTGGGGCTTGCCTGCGAGGATTTGGATATTCTCCACAAGCGCTGAGGTGTCATGCGTTTTTTCCAGACAATAAATGACCCGTGCCAGGGTGGCCAGATAGTTGGCTTCCTCCACAGCTTCTTCATGGGCGCCCACGACGATCACCTCACTGCCCCGGTAGAACATACCGTCACAGGTAGCGCAGTAACTGACTCCCTGCCCCACCAGGGCTTCCTCCCCCGGGAGGAGCTTCACACGGCTGGTTCCGGTAGCTAAAATCACAGCCCGGGCCTCGTAAATATCATTGTCTGCCAGCACAGAGAATCTTTCCCCCATGGGCATCACCCGGCGTACAAGCTGCGATTTGAACTCCGTCCCCATCCCGCGGGCGTGGCTGCGCAGTTTTTCCAGCAGTTCAGGCCCTGTCGCCTGGGGGAATCCCGGGTAGTTGTCAATACGGCGGGTCTTGGCCAAAGCACCGCCGCCGGAGTAGATAAGAAGTGCCTCCAGGTTCCGCTGTCTGGCGGTGATGGCGGCGGCACAGCCGGCTACTCCGCCTCCCACAATAATCAAGTCATGCTTCATCGTCGGATTTATATACCTCCACCCAGGCAATACGTCGGTCATGCATACTCTCCACCTTGAACGTCAGGCCGTCCAGCTTTACCTCAGGCTGACTGCCTTCCTCCGGAATGCTGCTTAATTGGCTGAGGATTAGCCCGCCAATGGTGTCATACTCATCATCCAGCGGCAGGGAAAACCCGGTAAGCTGATTGAAAGTTTCCACCTCCAAAGCGCCTGCCACGCGCCAACGGTCCGGCGCCAGTTCCGAAAATTCGGTTTCCGCCGCGGGATCATACTCGTCATAGATATTGCCTACAATTTCCTCCAGCAGGTCCTCCATCGTAATCAGGCCACTGGTCCCGCCATATTCATCCACCACAATGGCAAGATGGTAGTTGTTGCGCTGCATGTCCCGAAACAGGATGTCCGTACGAACGCTCTCCGGCACAAAGCGCGCCTCCCGCAGGAGTTCCCTCAAGGGTTTGGGATTTTCAGCCTGCTGGTTAAGCAAAAAGTCCCGGGTGGTCAGGGTGCCAATGACATGATCCAGGTCCTCTTCATACACCGGGAAGCGGGACAAGCCACTCTCAACGATCATGCTGGTGATCTCTTCCACCGTGTCGTCCACCCAAACAGCGTAAACATCCGTGCGGTGGGTCATGCACTCTGCGGCAGTCATGTTGTTGAACTCAAAGACGTTTTCGATCATCTCCCGTTCAGCTTCCTCGATCGCGCCTTTTTCCTCACCCACGTCCACCAGCATGCGGATTTCGTCCTCGGTAATTTCTTCTGTAGGCTGCATCATTTCCACCTGAAATAGCTTTAAAAGCCCATTGACAATCACTTCCAACATCAGTGCCATAGGACGGAAAAACTGATGGAACAACAGCGCCAACGGAAACAGGCGTTTACCAAGGCCTCTGGGTTTTTGCATAGCCAGACGGCGAGGCAAATGGGAACACAGCAGCTGGATGACAAACAAATAGGCGATGGTAAGCGCAAACGCGGTCAGCCCTGCGGCCAAACCCGAGGCATTTCTTCCCCAGCTTATGGCCGCTGCGCCAGCCGCTGGCAAGACCGCCTGCCAAGTATAAAGGCCAAAGGATACCAGCAGCAAAAACATCATTGCGATGCGGATGGCGCTGGGGGCGGTGAGCAGCGTTTCCGCCCGTTCCCTGATGGGAGTTCGTTCAACTTCCTGCCCCTCCGCGGCTTTGCGGTGGCGGCTTAGGCCGATGCGCTGCGCGGCAGCGTCCGCCATGGAAAGAAGGATGTATAACAGGAGAATAATCAGCTGAATCAACAGGAATATGCCAGTAGGCCCAGGGTCCATAAGACGCAATCTCCCCTTTCTTTGTGTCATTATACCATAGCCATGCCCAAGTTGCCACGCATGGACAAGAAAGGACAAGGAAAACCCGGGGTATAATATATTCGGGGATAAAGGATTTATCACACGCTAAACTCGAATATGGGGAGAGCAGATATGGATATCCTTCTCGTCCGGCATGCCGCAGCCCAAGAGAAGTCCGAGGCAACGCAGGACATGGCCAGGCCGTTGACCCAGGAGGGCCGGGAGTGCTTCGATGCGCGTCTCTTGGGCCTTTGCCGGCATCTGCCGCCAAAAGGCCAAGTATTCATATGGACCAGCCCGGCAGCACGCGCCATGGAGACCGCACGGATCATCGCCCGTGAATGCAAAACCACAAGCATCAGCGCTTTCCCTTGGATTTACTCCGGTGATACAGCAGCCTTCCTTAGGGCACTGAGCCGGGAAGGAAAAGATGGCACCTATATTGTGGTGGGGCATGAGCCGCATCTGGGAAACTGGAGCGATGCAATCCATGGCATAAGGCTGTTCTTCAAGAAGGGCGGCATGGCAGCTTTCCGGGTGGTAGAGAAAGCAGGCCCGAAGGCCAAGTTGCTTTGGACCTGTCATGCCAAACCTGCTGAAGGTGCTTCAAGCATCCTGAAGGAAGAAACGCTCGCAGCCGGGGACTATAAATATGTTTTGATTTTCTTGACCCATACAATACTTTTCGGCTTCCAGAAATTTCTGCGCCAACCCACAAAGCCTTGCATCGCCCATAAGCTCAGAGTACAAACACGCAAAGCGCGGTCCCTGATATCTTTTATAAAACCCTTGATCATCAGCAAAGACTACCACGATATCCAGGAGCAACTCAAGCACCTTGCCCTTGGGTTTTCCCGCCTCAGGGAACTGGATGTGTTGTTAGCCCGGTGCCTGGAGCATCTGCCCCAGGGAAGCTCATTGTGCCACCTGATTGGAAATTCGCGGGAAGAGGAACTGAAGCGGGTTTACGATAAAGCCCAGGCGTCAACAATTCCGGACACCCTGCAGGCACTGCTCGGTCGTTTTTCCGCCTGGGATGAGCAAACACCGGAGGAGGAAGCCTCCTTTGCCGTCTATGCGGCAAAGCGTGCCCGCAAATGGCGCAAGGCGGCAAGCAAAGCCATGGAAAACCTGGACTTCAATGGCTTCAAATCCATCCACACCCTTAGAATCCGCCATAAAAAACTGCGATATGTTGAGCATTTTTTCCCAAGCTCCGCATATGGCAGGGACGCGGAGGACAAAAAACTGGCCGGCCTGCAGGAAGACCTTGGCCTGATCTGTGACACCTTTGTGAATATCGCGCTCCTTGAAGAATTGTCCGGCGCATGCGGCTCTGCGGAACTCCTGTTGGAAGCCGAATCCTTCAGGAATA
>JAAYJP010000137.1 GCA_012522875.1 Clostridiales bacterium
AATAGTGTACGCTGAAGCCTAGATTCAGCAAAGCCGAAGCACATAGGCAGGCCAGGGGCCCCCCGCAACAATGAATGCTGCCAGATAATCACAAAGAACAGGACCCCTGGCTCCACATAAAGGCACAAATGTTTTCAAAGCCCGAAATTCTGGCTGAAGGGAATGGATGGCCCCATACCTCGTATACCGGAATGGCTGTGCCGCCAGATGCTGGAAGACCGGCTTCCAGCATCTGCCGGGGCAGACAAGCAAACCCAAAGACAGGAAAACCGCCGCCGCTGCGGCTTCAGGGCGCACTGTGTATAGACGGAGCCTGGCCCCGCGCATCTTCCGGTTCCCTTGTGTGCCTGCCCTGGGCAGCAATCGGCACTATTCCTTCCGGAAGCGGATCACATTCCAGCTCAGGGCCGGGATACTGATGGCAAAGTGCCCGGCATCCATCCTGCCGTGCTGCCCCATGCGGGGAGAAACGTTGTCGGGGGTTTCCTCGGTGTTGATGGCTTTGACATCGTCATGGTGCAGCAGGATGTGTTCCGCGGGCTGCAGTTTGCCAAAGGCACGCAGGTCACAGGTGAGTTCGATCGTATCCTTCATGTCGCGGTTGACCGCGAACAGGGTGACGGATCCGTCATCCTCCAGTACCGCTGTGGCGTCCAAAAGGGGAACATCGGTATAGTCTGAACAGTCGTAGGTGGGGGACTCCACGACAGGCCGCAATGCGGTTCCCCGGCCGTACTTGCTGGCGTGCAGCAGCGGCCAATAGATGGTCTGCGCCCAGGCGCCGCCGCCGTTGCGCGTCATGATGGGGGCGATGACGTTGACCAGCTGGGCCATGCAGGCAACCTTCACGCGGTCGGCGTTGCGCAGCATGGTAATGAGCATGCTGCCCACCAGCAGCGCATCTTCAAAGTTGTAGATGTCTTCCAGCAGCGGAAGGGCCTTGCCCCACTTGTCCTGCTTGACGATTTCCTTGTCCTGCGCGTTGGAATGGTACCAGACATTCCACTCGTCAAAGGACAGGTTGAGTTTCTTTTTGCTGTGCTTCTTGCCGCCCACGGCATCGCAGATGGAAACCACCGTTTTGATAAAGGCGTCCATATCCATGCTGCGCGCCAGGAAACCGGGGGTATCCCCGGTGGGGTTGCCGTAATAGCGGTGGATAGAAACATAATCCGCCTGGTCATAGCATTCATCCAGCATCCTGTATTCCCACTCACCAAAAGTGGGCATGGTGTGGCCGGAGGAGCCGCAGGCCACCAGTTCAATGGAAGGATCCACCCATTTCATCATTTTGCCGGCTTCATTGGCAACCCGGCCGTACTCATAAGCAGTTTTCTGGCACATCTGCCAGGGGCCGTCCATCTCATTTCCAAGGCACCAGAGCTTGATGCCAAAAGGATCCTTCGCGCCGTTTTTTATGCGTAGCTCGCTCCAGAAGGTGCCGGACCTGTGGTTGGCGTATTCCACCACATTGCGCGCCTCATCCGGCCCTTTGCTGCCCAGGTTGACCGCGTACATGACCTGTGTGTTGGCATCTTTAGCCCACTGTACAAATTCATGCAGGCCCACCTCGTTGGTTTCGGTTGTTGCCCAGGCCAGGTCCAGCCGGCGGGGGCGGGCCCCGCGCGGGCCGATGGAGTCTTCCCAATTGAAGCCCGACACGAAATTGCCGCCGGGGTAACGCACGATCGGCACATCGAGTTTGCGAACAAGTTCAATCACATCACGCCGGAAACCGTTGCGGTCCGCGCTGGGGTGGCCAGGTTCGTAGATGCCGCCATAGACGGCCCGGCCGAGATGCTCTATAAAGGACCCATAGATACGCTTATCGATCTGCCCGATTGAAAAGTCACGGTCCAGGATCATCCTTGCTTTCTTCATGGTCGGTTTCTCCTATTCTGGTATTTGTTCCACGGGGCTGTGTCCGGAGGGCTCATGTGCGTATTATCGTTAATGTTATCCTCATTGATCCTACTTATATCATGTTTCCGCGCGGCTGGCAACATAAGCCGCGGATAGGAAATTGATTGCGCGCCACGCAGCACCGCCGGTTCTGCCGCGCCCTTATTCATCTGATGAGGAATGCCTGAGAACCCTGTCCGATCAAGCGCTTCCCTGATTTGATTTCCGGATTGCCTTCAGGGACGGCAGCCGCAGCTGCCGCGGCACACCAGGGACACAGGGAACATCGTCAGCCCGCGTAGCCGGGCATTTCCATTGATTTTTTCATCCAGCAGGCTGACAGAAGCCTTGCAGATATCCTGCAGCGAGCCATCGACTGAACAAAGCGAAAAGGGGAATCCCAGTTTGCCCTGGATGTTATCGTAACCGGTGAAAGCCAGGTCCTCCGGTACATGCAGTCCCAGCTTCAAAAGGCAGCTGATGACCTTCCAGGCCTCCATGTCGCAATAGGCGAAAATGCCCGTAAAGCCTTGGGCATGGCAGTCTTTGAGGAACGCGGCGGTCTTTCCCCCCTCCTCATGGTTGAATACCAGGCAATCTCTTTCCGGGATGCCCTGCTCCCTGGCGGCGAGGAAAAAGCCGGCCCGCCGCTCAGCGATGCCGCTGACGCGGTCAAAGCTGGACAGGTACACCAGCTTCCTGTGCCCGGCCTGGATGAGGTGCAGGGTGGCCAGGTAACCGCCCCGCTGCTCATCAGAAACCAGGGCATCGGTGTCCTGCGTGGCAAAGTGGCGTGATATGAGCACATAGGGCAGGCCAGCCGCCTCCAGCATGCGGAGGGAGTCTCCGCTGCCCTGGCAGGGGCACAGCAGGATACCATCCACCTGGCGCCCGATGGCTACGCGGATGGCGTTGTTTTCCTTTTCCTGCAATTCGTGGGTGCAAAGGACGATGACAGTATAGCCAAACGCGGCTGCGGCGGCTTCAATGTCTGCCACCATCAGGGCAAAGAAGGGGTTGGACAGGT